>CAZOXB010000029.1:0-22998 GCA_964583635.1 uncultured Opitutaceae bacterium
CGCAAGGCGCATCTGCGGCTCGACCGCCGTGAATCCGCCTATGCGCCCGGCAAGGACCGCGACGCCGCCATGGTTCCCGGCCAACCGGAAAAGAGCCCGCTGGTCCAGCGTGTCGAGTCGACGGATGAGGATGAGCGCATGCCGCCGCTCGAGGCGCACAAGACCCTCAAGCCAGGGGAGATTGCGCTGTTGCGGCAATGGGTGACAGAGGGCGCCGAATATCAGGAGCACTGGGCGTTCATCGCTCCGGTCCGTCCGGAGGTGCCGAAGGGAGCGGAGATCGCGGGGACCGGGTCCGCCGTGGACGCGTTCATCCGTCATCGCCTGGCGGAGGCCGGGTTGGAGCCGTCGCCCGAGGCGGACCGGGCCACGCTGCTGCGTCGTGTGACCTTCGATCTCACGGGCCTGCCGCCGACGCCCGGGGAAACGGCATCCTTCGCGGCCGACAAGTCCCCCGACGCCTACGGGAAGGTGGTCGACCGCCTGCTGGCGAGCCCCCGGTTCGGCGAGCACCGGGCGCGGTACTGGCTCGATTATATCCGATACGCGGATACGCATGGCCTGCACTTTGACAACGTGCGCGCGATCTGGCCGTACCGTGATTACGTGGTCGGCGCCTTCAATTCCAACAAGCCGTTCGACGTGTTTGTACGCGAGCAGATGGCGGGCGACCTCCTGCCGGCGAGGAGCATCGGGGAGGTGGTCGCGACCGGATTCCTGCGGTGCAACCTGACGACCAACGAGGGCGGAACGATTCCCGAGGAGGTCTTCGTCAACCAGACCCGCGATCGGGTCGAGTCGTTCGGCGTCACCTTCCTCGGCCTCACGACGGGCTGCGCCGCCTGCCATGATCATAAGTTCGATCCCATCACGCAGCGGGACTTCTACGGGCTGGCGGCGTTTCTCGGCAACACGGCGGAGAAGGCCTGGGATTTCAATACGGCCGATCCGGATCCTGTCGTGCGGGTGCCGCCTCCGGAAATGCGTCCGGCGATGGACCGGGCCGTCGCCTGGCGCAGCCGGTTGCAGCAGGAATTTGATGCGCGGCGCGTGACTGCCGCCGGGCGCCTGGCGCAATGGTTGGCGGCCGGAAACCGCTTGCAGATGGTCTCGGATGATCAGTTGGAACTGCGACTGCTCCTCGACGAATCCGCGGGGGATGTACTCAGGAACTCGGCGCCGAACGCAGGCGTGGCGGAGTTCAAGGCCGATACGAATCCGCTGGTATGGGGTGAGAACGCGCTTTTCTGGCCCAGCATGCGCATGGACATGGCCACGCGGATTTCCCTCGGGCAGACGGCGGACGTCGAGGCGAACCGGGCCTTTTCAGGCGGCGGATGGGTGCTGCTGCGCCAGAAGGTCGGTGGCGGCACCACGGGGTCGGGTTCGCTGTTTTCGCGCATGCGGATGCGGGATGACAACCAGAAGGAGGATGGCCGCGGCTGGGACCTGTACCAGCGCGACCAGCGTCTCATCTTCAGCCTCGTTCACACTCCCGGCCGGCAGGCAATCGAGGTCGCCACGGTGGAAAAGGTCATGGCCTACGACTGGACACACGTGTTCTTCACCTATGACGGAACCGGCGCCGCGGCGGGCGTGCATTTGTATGTCAACGGGCTGCCGGTCGACACGGAGATCCGGCGCGATGCCCTCGGCGGTGGCACCATCCGCACGGACGCGACGACCCAGCTTGGAGGCCGCCACGACGGCGATCCGATGCGCGAAACCTCTTTCCAGGATGTGCGGATCTATCGTCGTGCGCTCACCCCGGAGGAGGTGGCACGCCTGCCGGTCGAGGCGGTTGCCGCGGAACTCCTGGCCCGCAAGCCGGACCCCAAGACCTGGACCGCCGATGAATCGTATTTGGTGTTGGACCGGTTCTTCCTCGCCGGGATCGACACCGAGGCGATGGAGGCGGCATCGATGCTGAGATTGACGGACGATGCGATCGGCCAGATTGGCAAGGAAGGGGTCCCTTCGCTGATCGCACGCGAGAAACCCACCCCGGCCCATTCCGACATCCTCAAGCGGGGGGACTATTTTTCGCGCACGGATCGTGTTTCGCCGCTCACCCCCCATTTTCTGCCACCGATGCCAGCCGGAAGTCGCGGCGACCGGGCCGGACTCGCGGACTGGCTCATGTCCGCCGAGCAGCCGCTCGTCGCCCGGGTTGCGGTCAACCGCATCTGGCAGGAGCTTTTCGGCATCGGTCTGGTGGAGTCATCCGGCGATTTCGGCGTGATGGGAGCCAAGCCATCGCATCCCAGGCTGCTGGACTGGCTGGCGGTCGAGTTCCGGGAGAACGGCTGGAACCTGAAGGCGATGTACCGCCTGCTGGTGACCTCGGCCACCTACCGGCAGTCGGCCCAGGTGAGGCCCGTGCACCTGAGCAAGGATCCCGCCAACCGCCTGCTGGCCCGGGGCCCTCGATTCCGCATGGATGGCGAGGTGCTTCGCGATGCGGCGCTGGCGACGTCGGGCCTGCTGGTCGGCACCATGGGAGGTCCTCCGGTCAAGCCCTACCAGCCCCCGGGCATCTGGGAGGAGGTGGCGATGCCCGAATCGAACACGCGGAGCTATGCCGATGACCATGGCGACAGCTTGTATCGGCGCAGTCTCTACACGTTCTGGAAACGGGCCTCGCCTCCGCCGAGCATGGAGACCTTCGATGCTCCGTCGCGCGAGACGGTGTGCGTGCGCAGGCCGCGCAGCAACACTCCCCTCCAGGCCTTTGTGACCATGAACGACACCCAGTGGGTTGAGGCGGCCCGCCAGCTGGCGGCGCGGGTGCTGCGTGCCCAGGACGACCGCAATGCCCGCCTCGACCTGCTGGCCACGATCACGCTGGGTCGTCCGCTCGGGCCGGATGAGAAGACGGTGATCATCCGGTCGCTCGATGGTTTCTCAAAGTACTTCAAGGAATCCGCGGATGCGGCCGGGCAGTTGCTCTCCGTCGGCGAGAGTCCGGTGGATCCGCAATTTGCCCCCGCGGAACTCGCCAGTTGGACGCTGGTGGCGAGCCAGTTCTACAACCTCGACGAATTCCTCTGCAAATAGGACGCCGCAACGGAGGTTTCGCGTTCGCAAATCAAACTGGCATGTATCAACCCGACCAACACGACCCCCACGCGCATCTCTGTTCGGACCATGCCGGAGAAGGACCCACGGTGTGGGATCTGCCGATTCCGCTGGCGCTGAAACAGGAGTGGCTGCGACTCGAGACCCGGCGGCATTTTCTTGGCCGCACCGGCAAGGCCCTGGCCTGGGCGGGACTGGCCAGCATCCTGGGCAAGGGCATTCCCCGCGCGTTTGCCGGCATGGCGGAGGCGCGAAGCGTTGTGCCGCATTTTGCGCCCAAGGCCAAACGCGCGATCTACCTCTTCATGGCCGGCGCACCGTCACAGATCGAGACGTGGGATTACAAGCCGGTGCTGGCCGACCTCTTCGACAAGGAACTTCCGGAGTCCGTGCGTGGCGGACAGGTGCTGACCGGCATGACCGCCAGTCAGGCACGGCTGCCGATTGCCCCAAGCCCGTTTGCATTCAGGCAATACGGCCGGGCGGGCCACTGGGTCTCCGACCTTTTCCCGTGGACGGCGCGGATCGCGGATGAGCTGACGGTCATCAAGTCGCTGCACACCGAGGCCATCAACCACGAGCCGGCGATTCTTCAGATCACCACCGGCAACATGTTTTCCGGAAAGCCGTCGCTGGGCTCCTGGCTGTCCTATGGCCTGGGCGCCATGAACGATGAACTGCCGTCCTTTGTGGTGCTGACCTCGAAGATGCCCGTGTCGAAGAATGTGCAGGCGTTGTCGAACCGGCTGTGGTCCTCGGGCTTCCTCTCCCCGGAACACGCGGCGGTGACCCTGCGCCCCGGCGGCGATCCGGTGCTCTATCTGCAGAATCCGGCGGGAGTCACGGGTGAGGTTCGGCGCTCCATGATCGACGGCGTCAACGCCCTCAACCGCGATCTCTTCGAGCGGGTTGGCGATCCCGAGATCAATGCGCGCATTTCCCAATACGAAATGGCCTTCCGCATGCAGACCTCCGTGCCCGAGCTGACCGACCTTTCGAAGGAACCCCGGTCGACCTGGGACCTGTACGGCGAGAAGGCGAGGGAACGCGGCACGTTTGCCTACAACTGCCTGATGGCGCGGCGCCTGGCCGAACGTGGCGTGCGCTTCACGCAGATCTTCCTGCGCAGCTGGGACACCCACAGTGAGGTTCCAGGCCGGCTGAAGGACCTTTGCGAGGATTGCGACCGTCCGACCTATGGCCTCATCACCGACCTTAAACGGCGCGGCCTGTTGGACGACACGCTGGTGATCTGGGGCGGTGAATTCGGACGCACGGTGTATTCGCAGGGCGGACTCAAGAGGGACAACTATGGGCGCGACCATCATCCGCGATGCTTCAGCATGTGGATGGCGGGGGGCGGTGTGAAGCGGGGGTTCAGCTACGGCGAGACCGATGATTTTTCCTACAATATCACGAAGGATCCGGTGCATATCCGCGATCTACACGCAACCATTCTTCACCAGTTTGGTCTGGACCACAACAAACTGACCTTCCGATTCCAAGGCCTGGACCAGAAGATGACGGGGGTTCTTCCGGCCCACGTTATTCACGATTTGCTGGCGTGACGCCGGACGCGCAAACCGGCAGGGTTGGCGGATTCGATTCATCCGCCACTCCGCCTGACCATGCCAGACGACAGTTCCAAACGTGTTTCCATGCTGCGTCCCCTTCGACCCTTTGCCGGCGTGGTCTGGTTTTCGGCGATCCTGTTGATTGCGCTCCTCTGCCTGGCATTTCCTCCGGATGGCGAACAGCGGTTCAAGCTGGCACAATTCGTCGGTCGGTTCCATCCCTTGGTCGTCCACCTTCCGATCGCGCTCATCCTGCTTGTTCCCATGATTGAAGTCTGCGCCCTTTTTCGCCGCGGGCATCATCTGCGCGGCGCCCCGGGTTTCCTTCTCTGGATCGGCAGCGCGACGGCGATCCTGTCCACGGCACTGGGCTGGGCGTTGGCGTACCATGGTGGCTATATTGGCGAACTGGTGAGGGCGCACATGTGGAGCGGCTGTCTGTTCTCCTTCCTCTGCCTCCTGGCGTTGCTGCTGCGCCGCCGCTGGGAGATCGATGGCTGGCACAGCATTGGAATCCTTTACCCGCCCGTGCTTGTCCTGACGGTGCTCGCACTGATCTGGACGGCGCATCAGGGGGGCCAGCTCACGCATGGCGAAAAATTCCTGATCGAGTACATGCCGCCCTCCCTGCGTTCGCTCCTCGGCCTGCCGGCGGCGGCTTCTCCGCTCAAGTCGTCACCACCGCCTGCGCCCGGCCCCGGCGCACCCGGTACCACCGTGATGCGTGAAAACGACGAAGACGGCGGGCTGGGGACCGCCTCGTTCTATGCGGTTCGCATCGCGCCGGCCCTGGATCGCACCTGTGTGACCTGCCACAATCCGAACAAGATCAAGGGCGGCCTGCGCATGGATACGTACGCGCTGCTCATGAAGGGCGGCGACAGTGGCAGCGCCATCGAACCGGGCAAAGTCGCGGACAGCGAATTGTACCGGAGAATCACGCTGCCGCATGACGATGAGGAATTCATGCCGAGCGGCAACAAGAAGCCGCTCACGCCAATCGAAACCAAATGGATTGAACTGTGGATAACGGCCGGCGCTTCGGAGACTGCGCCCCTGAGCGATTTTAGCGCCGCCCCGCCGCCTCCGCCAAAGGAGATCGCCGTCGAAGCGGTGGCGTGGGCGCCCGATTACCGGACGAAGCTGGAAACGGCCGGCGAGCTTGCCAGCCAGCTCGGCATTCGTGTGGTGGCTCGATCGCAGCGGCCCACGGACGGACTGATCGTGCGCACGGCCAGCGCACCGGCCCGTTGCACGGACGAGACACTGACCGCGCTTGCGCCGCTTGCCGAGATGATTGTCGATGCGGAACTCGCCCGAACCCGCATCACGGACCAGGGCCTGGCCGCCATGGCGGGATGGAAGAACCTGCGCCGCCTGGATCTCACGGCAACCGCGGTGACATCTCAGGGACTCAAGCCCGTTGCGAAACTGGAGAAGCTCGAAGTGCTGAATCTGACCGATTCCGCCGTGGATCCATCCAGTCTCCCGCCGGAACTGTCCAGGCGGAATGGGCTCACGATCCACGGCATCGTCGATGGCGCGGATGCCGCCCGTTCCGCCACGGATGCGCAATCGACACCGTGAGGGACATGAGCGTGCCGGTGGTTGAAATCAGGAATCTGTGGAAACGCTACGGCACCGTCGACGCGGTGCGGGGAGTCAGCCTCTCCATCCAAGCGGGCGAGATCTTCGGGCTCCTGGGTCCCAATGGAGCCGGCAAGACATCGACGCTGGAATGCCTGGTGGGCCTGCGGGATCCCGATGACGGACAGTTTTCAATCGGAGGTGTGGATGCGCGCAGGAATCCGCGGGTCGTGAAGGAGCGGATCGGTGTCGCCCTGCAAAGCACCGCGTTGCCCGACAAGCTCACGGCACGCGAGGCCCTCACACTCTTCGGATCATTTTACCGGGATCGCGAGCCCGTCGCCGACCTGCTGGTCCGCTTCGGATTGCAGGAAAAGGCCGACATGCCGTTCGATGCCCTGTCGGGAGGCCAGCGGCAGCGACTGGCCTTGGCGATCGCGTTTGTGAATCGTCCTTCGGTGCTCATTTTTGACGAGCCGACCATGGGGCTTGACCCGCGTGCGCGGCAGGAATTGCACGAGGAGATCCTGAGGATGAAAACAGGCGGGCACACCGTCCTGCTGAGCACCCATTACCTGGAGGAGGCGGAGAAATTGTGCGACCGCATCGCCATCATCGATCGCGGCGTGGTGGTGGCCACGGGAGCTCCCCGCGACCTCATGGCGGGGGCGGGCAACCGGCGGACCGTGGTCCTCCGGCTCAGCCACGCGGTGCCGAGGGCATGGATGGAGCGCCTGCCCGAGGTTGAGGAGATTGCCGGAGCGGATGCGGAATATCGTCTTTTCACGCCATCAGCCACCCGGGTGCTGGCTGCGCTGATGCCATTGCTGTCGGAACAGGGAATTGAGGTGTTGGATCTCCAGGTTGGGAAGGCCTCCCTCGAGGATCTCTTTCTGCGCCTGACGGAAAGGCCGGGGCAATGAGCGGGTTTTGGCAGCATCTGCGCGTGTGCGTGCGCCTTCATTTCCGGAACAGGATGGCGCTGCTCTATGGATACCTGTTTCCGCTCATCTTCCTCCTGGCATTCTGGGTCCTTTATCGTCACGAAAAGATTCCGCTCCTCCGTCACATGGGCGAGCTGCTCACCGTGAGCGTGCTCGGGGGCGCCTGCTTCGGGCTGCCCACGACGCTGGTGAGCGAACGCGAGCGGGGTGTGTGGAAGCGCTATCGGCTGGCGCCGATGTCCACGGGCTGGTTCGTGCTGAGCACGGTGCTCGCCAGATATTTCATCATTGTAACAGCCGGCCTGATACAACTCGGGGCCGCGCTGGCGTTGGGAATGACGCTGCCCGCGCATCCGGCGGCCCTCGGGGTGGTGTTCTCCGCCGTGACCTTTTCGTTCATCGGCCTCGGCATGGTTCTGGCGATGATGGCCGATTCCGTGCCCGCGGTGCAGGCGCTCGGCCAGTGCATCTTCCTGCCGATGCTGATCATTGGGGGTGTCGCGGTGCAACTGGCGGGCCTGCCGGTCTGGGCGCAACATGTGTCGTCGTTCTTTCCCGGGCGTTATGCGGTCGACGCGATTCAGCGCTGCGTCACCGGGGGGGGCTTTGCCGACGTCGGCTTTTCCCTCGTTGTCCTGACGCTCATGGGCGTGGCGGGATTCGGTGCGGGGGTGAAACTTGTCCGCTGGGATTCCCAGCAGCGGTTTGCCCGGCTCCCGGGCAAGGCGTGGCTGCTTGTGCCGGCGGGAGCGTGGATCGCGGCCGGACTGCTCGCCGAATGGCGGGGCGTCAGTGTGCTGTTGCGGGATGAACCGGCCGCCGTTTCCGCGCCGTTGCCAACGTCCAGGGCGGCACTGCCACCCACGCCCGCGCCCTCCAGGGTGCCGACGCCGGCTCCCACGCCGACTCCCAGCCCGACACCGACACCCCTACCCACGCCGACGCCGCTCTGGGCATCGATCACCATGGCGCAGGTGGCCGGACTCAGCTTCGACGTGCCTCCCGACCGCGGCGTGGTCGCTCCGTTTGCGGCGAGCGATGAGGAGCCCGATGATTATTCCGCGACGGATGTCGAAACGGTGCGGAGAAACATCGCCGCATGGAAGCCGGGGCACGATGCGGACGAGATCCAGGCGGTGCGCAACTACCTTTGCATCGCCGCCGTTCCCGACGCGATCCAGATGCCGGTGGAGCGTTTCCTGCCTGTGGTGGTGTTCGAACACCTTGCCGAGAGTTATCCCAAGGACAAACTGGTCAAGATCCTCACCTGGATCGCGCTGCATCCCGATGACGGCAAGGTGATGACCAGCGTCAGCGACGTGGGCATTGAGGGAAATGTGGGCGATCCCTGGATCGTCAGGGAGCGTTCCTATTTGTACGCGATCAAGTTCATCGCGCGTTTGACCGGTCGGGTGACGGATTAGCGTGTGCCTGCGATGAGTCGTCATCACGAACCCTCATGAAGCCCCCCCCGTACAGCATGGTCAGGATGATTTTGTTCGTCCTGTTTGTCATGGCTCTCGTGTCCCTGCCGTTCGTCATCTGGGGCGAGGACTTTGTCATTCCGCTGCTGAAGGGGCAGGAGCACCGGACGGAATGGTTTGTGGTGATCGCGATTGTGCTGCTGGCCGCGGATTCGGTTGCGCCGGTGCCCGTGACGATCGTGATCATGACGCTGGCGGCGCACGCGGGATCGTGGGCGGGCGTGATTGGAGGCACGGTTGGCCTGACGGCGGGCGTCGTGGCGGCGGGATGGTTTGGCCGGGTGGCGGTGGGCAGGATTGCGCCGCGCTTTTTTCCGGACCAGGAATTGGTCCGCCTGCGCGAGGCCCTGCAAACGCGCCTGGGGCTCACCCTGGCATGCCTGCGCAGCGTGCCCGTGCTGGCGGAGACCTCCGTGATGGTGGCTGCGGCCATGGGAATCCCGCTGCGGCGCATCGTTCTGGTGACGTTTCTTCCCAACCTCGCGGTTTCCCTGATCTACTCGCTCTCCGCGGATGATTCATTCCAGACGGCCGTCGTGGCCTTTCTCGGAACGCTGGCGGCCTCGGCGGTCCTGTGGCTCTGGCTCCGGAAGAGGACCTGAAGCGGGCGGCGGCGCATCAGGTGTAGTCGCGACGCAGGTTGCTGGGCAGGAGCCCCAGTTCCTCACGGTATTTGGCCACGGTACGACGGGCGATGCTGATGCCCTTTTCCTGAAGTTTGGCGACGATCTCCTGATCGCTGAGCGGCTGGCTCCGGTCCTCGAGGGACACCAGTTCGGCGATCATTTCCTTGACGCTCGTATTGGACACCGACGTGCCGCTCTCGTCCTGGTATCCCGGGGTGAAGAAGTACTTCATGTCGAAGACGCCGTGCGGCGTCTTGATGTACTTGTTGGCGATCGCGCGGCTGACAGTCGTTTCGTGGACCCCGACGGCATCAGCGATCTGGGTCATGGTGAGCGGGCGCAGTTTGGCCACGCCTTCCCTGAAGAAATCCTCCTGCGCACGGATCACTTCGCGGGTGATGCGTTCGATGGTCTGCTGCCGCTGTTCGATGGAATTGATGAGGAATTTCCCCGAACGCATGCGTTCCCGCACGTAGTCACGCTCGTCCTTGGACAACGAGCCCTTGGCAATCATTTCCTTGTAGGTGTTCGAGATGCGCAGGCGGGGGATGTAGTCGTTGTTCAGGATGATCTTCCACTCGCCCCGATCCTCCTCGACGATGACATCGGGGACGACCACACGATTGTGGTCGTCCGCGAATTGGCGCCCGGGTGCGGGATCCAGGGAACCAATCTCCTCGATCGCGATCTGCACGTCATCCATGTGTGCGCCGATCTTGCGGGCAATTTCCGGGATGCGGCGGCGGGTGAGGAGGGCAAAGTGATCGCGAACAATACGGGCGGCCAGTGAATCGTTCCGGCCCTTGACCTGCAGCTGCAGCAGCAGGCACTCCGCGAGATCCTTGGCGCCAATGCCCGCCGGCTCGAAGGTCTTCAATACCCGCAACGCCGCCTGGACGGTTTCCAAGGGGAGGCTCGTTTGCAGCGCGACATCGGATGGGGGCTGCGTCAGGAATCCCCGGTCGTCGAGCGAGCCCACGAGATATTGCATGGCCTTCATCGCGGTTTCGTCGAGGTCGGTCATCTCCGCCTGCCGCATCAAGTGCTCCTGCAGGGAGGTTTCACTGACCAGCGAATCGAAGAAGTGCTGCCGTTTTTCGGCGTCGTCGGAGGTGTAGGGCTGGCTGCCACCGACGTTGGACATGAAATCGCGCCAATCCGCGTCGATCTTGGTCAGGATGTCATACTCCTTGGAAAAATCCATTTGGTCCGGCTCCGCCGCCCCGGTCTCGACTCGCGGTGAGGCAGATTCCTCCCCGCCGTGGTCGTGGTCCTGATGGTCGCGGGCATGACTCTCCAATTCCTTGTCCAGACTGATCCCGTCCATCGGCAGTTCTTCCAGGGTGGGATTTACCTGCAGTTCCTCCTGAATGACAGAGCGAAGGTCGAGGGCGGCGACCTGCAGGATTTTCAACGACTGACGCAGTTGCGGCGCGAGGACCAGCGACTGGGTCTGGCGTTGACGAAGATCCTGGCTGAATCCGGGCCCGGCCATATTGCAGCGTGTTTGTTATGAGGCTGCGCCGTCAGCGGACATCGGTCTGCTCGCACCCTGACGCAACAGGCTCTTGAGGCAGCGGGACTTGGAAGTGAGTGCTGGCACGTTCGATGAGCAAAGGTGTCACGGTGAAACGAGGCAAGAGGCGAAATTCACGCCTAGCATGAAAAATGCTTCAGGCAGGCGCGGTCATTGACACATCGTCCAATTCCGCAGAGGTTTGAGCATGATCACACTCACCCCCAGAGCCGCCGCCCAGGTCAGGGCAATGCAGAAGGATCTGGACGATGCCTCGGGCAAACGCCTGCGGGTGTTTGTGGAATCGGGTGGTTGTTCGGGATTTCAATATGGCATGTCGTTCGATGCGGAAAAGCCGGGAGATCAAGTTCTTGAGAGTGAGGGGGTAGCGTTCTTCATCGATGCCACCAGCCTCGCCTATCTGAACGGCTCGCAGATCGACTTTGACGACGGACTCCAAGGCAAGGGTTTCGAGGTCAGGAACCCCAATGCCCAGAGCACCTGCGGGTGCGGAAAATCCTTCGCCTGAATTTTGGGCAAGGCGCTCGGTCAGGCGCCTTGTCGCAAGGTGCCGACTATTTCGTCGCGGTGTGCAACGCGACGATTCCAAAGGTCATGCGACGGACGGTTACGTCAGAAAATCCAATCTTGCGGATTTCTTCGGCGAGGGCCGCGTGTCCGGGGAATTGCTCCACCGAGCCGCAGAGATAGTCATAGGCCGCCTTGTCGCCGGTCACGCCCCTGGCGAGGTGTGGCATGATGTGGCGGAGGTAGAAGCGATAGAACGGCCGGAACCAGGCGTGGGGCTGGGAAAATTCCAGGACATGCAACCGGCCGCCCGGCACGAGCACGCGTCGCATTTCGTTCATCGCCCGAGGGCGATCCGCCATGTTGCGCAGTCCGAACGAAATCGTGACGGCATCGAGGCTCCCGTCGGGGACGGGCAGGTTCAGGCCGTCGCCCGGCTTGAACACGACATTGTGGTACTGTCCGGGATGGCTCGCCTTCTTGAGCTCGGCCTGGTCGAGCATGGGTTGGCAGAAGTCCATTCCCGTGATCGCTGAGGAAACGGGTAGCGACCGTGCGAGGGCGAAGGCCACGTCGCCACTGCCCGTGGCGAGATCCAGGATGCGGGACGGATTGGTACGCTTGACGGCCGCCACCAACCGTCTCCGCCAGGTGCGGTCGATGCCGCCGCTCAGCAGGTGGTTCGCCGCGTCGTAGCGACGGGCGATGCGCGCAAACATGGTATTGACTGCGACGGGATCCGGCATGGAGCGATCAACCGAAGTTCCAAATTCAGGGGAGGCAACCGCTTCAGGCACCCGGGCTGGAGGGACTCGCTTCCTGACCTTCCTTGAAGCGCTCAATCACCCATCTGGACAAGGACTCCTGGGGGTTGAGGACCACATCGCGGGTCAGGATGAATCGCCGTGATTCACCGTCACGGGTCAACAATTTCAATCCGTAATGGAAGTCATGGAAGCTCTCCTCGCAAAGGGCGCGGATCGTCTTGTCCTTCTTCAGGCTCAGGTCGATCAGGGCGGCGACCGCGGATTCGTCGAACTCCAATTCGAAGCCGTGATCCTCCTTGAAACGGGCCGAGAAGGCCCGGATCTCCTCCCGGAAGACATCCTGCTGCCGGTCGGCATTGTCGCGCAAGAGAGACTGCAGGGCCGAGCCCGGCTCGGCCACGGTGCCGGCCTCGATCCTGAAGCTCCGGATCGCAGTCGAGGGCAACTCGAACTTGAAATCGCGGAACACGCGCTCGAGCACGGTCATCAGGCCACGCGCCCCGGTGTTCTCCCTGCCTGCGCGTTGGGCGACTTCGCGGATGGCGTCCGGCGTGATTTCGAAGTCGATGCCATATCCCGCAAAGTCCGCACGATATTGATTCAGGATGCTGCCTTCACTGGTGAGCAGGATTTTCTCCAGATCCTCCGCCGTCAGCCCCTGGCAGGCGACACGCACCGGCAGACGTCCGACGAATTCCGGCTCCATGCCGTAGTCGATGATGTCGCGGGATTGCGCGAGTTGCAGGTAGTCCGATTCGCGTTCGAACGACGTGCCGTTGTGGTTGGCGAGAGCCGCTGAAAACCCGATGTTCGCGCTCTGCAGCCGCCGTTTGATGGACGAGGCCAGTTTGTCGAACGCACCGCTGACGATGAAGAGAATGTGGCGCGTGTTGATGGTGCGTTTGCGCGGTTTGCCCGAGCGCTGGAAATCCATCATCGCCTGCATCTGGGCCGCAAAGTCAGTCTGGCTGGCGAGGTTGACGTCGGTTTCCTCCATGAGCTTCAGGAGGTTGATCTGCACACCGCGGCCCGAGACGTCGCGTCCGTTCCCGGCACCGCTGGTGCCGGTGCCGGTGGCGATCTTGTCAATTTCGTCGATATAGACGATGCCATATTGGGCGAGTTCGGCGTCACCACCGGCCGCTTTCACCAAGTCGCGGATCAGATCCTCGACGTCGCCCCCGACATAGCCGGTCTCGGAAAACTTGGTGGCGTCCGCCTTGACGAACGGGACGCCGATCAGGCGTGCGATGCAGCGCATCAGGTAGGTCTTGCCGACGCCGGTCGGGCCCAGCAGGAGGATGTTTTGCTTTGCGTAATCCGTTTCGCGCAATTCGGGCTTTTCCAGGCAGGCCCTCACATGATTGTAGTGATCGCAAATGGCCACCGAAAGCACTTTTTTGGCTTCATTTTGTTGGATGACAAAGCGATCCAGATAATCGCGGATTTCCCTCGGTCGGAGGCTGAAACGGCGAATCTTTTCCAGCGTTTCGCGCGATGCGGGATCGGGTTCGGGCGTGACGCCGGACGTGCCGGTGGCGTCGGTCGAAGGGGGGGGATTTGTAAAAACGGAACGAAAGGGGGAACCTTTGAGCAGATCTTGAATCTGCTTAGGCAGTTGTTCCAGCGGACTTTGCGGCTCTCCCTGGCTCATAAAAATAATAAATATGCAGGCTTAATTGTTGACGAATTGTCGGAACAGAAAAATCTTTTACCAATCTCACATAACCGGAAGACAAACAAAAGGATAACTGTCATGTCGACGCCACTTACCAATCTAACGAAGCGCGAGATCGTTCTCGAGATCTACGAAAAGACCGGATTTCCGCAAAAGGAGATCGTGCACACCGTTCAGATGACCCTGGATATCGTGATGCGTGCCCTGGCGGAAGGACGGAATGTGGAACTGCGCAATTTTGGAGTGCTTGAGGTTCAACGGCGCAAGGCTCGCATCGGGCGCAATCCCAACCGCCCGGAAACCGAAGTCGTGATCCCTGAACGTGCCGTGGTCAAATTCAAGTCGGGCAAGATCTTGAAGCAGCTCTTGAAGAAGCTCGACGTTCAGGCGTTGTAATTCGCGCTGAATTGCCTTCGCACCTCTTTGCAGGAACGCCGGCCCTCGGGCCGGCTTTTTTTTATGTCACTTGCCGGATGCCCCGTGGATTTTCGTTCGCATCGGCGCGCGGGGCGGGACATTTCTGACGCTTATGTCTTCGTTTCAGACGCGTCCCGGGTTTCGTGAATTCTATCCTGAGGCATTTGCGCAGCGTGCGCATATTTTTCGCCTTTGGCGCCGGGCAGCGCATGCGTATGGATTTGTCGAGTACGACGCACCCGTCTTGGAACCGCTCGATCTCTATCGCACAAAATCGGGCGAGGAGATAGAGGCACAGCTCTTCAACTTCACGGACAAGGGCGGTCGTGAGGTGGCGCTCCGGCCGGAAATGACGCCCACGGTGTGCCGACTCGTCGGAGAAAAGGTCAATGCGCTCAAGCGCCCGATCAAGTGGTTCAGCATCGCCGAATTCTACCGCTACGAGCGCATGCAGAAAGGCCGTGGGCGTTGCTTCACCCAGTTCAACGCGGATGTTTTCGGCGAGCCGGGAATCGAGGCGGAGACGGAACTGATCGGTCTGCTCGTCCAGTGCATGACGGGGTTCGGACTCGGATCACAGGATTTCACGGTGCGATTGAGCGATCGCAATGTGTGGTTCTATTTCCTTGAAGCCCTTGGATTGGACGATGCGCGGGCGCGGGTTGTCCTCAGCGCGGTGGATCGGTACGAGAAGATGGGGGATGACGCCTTCAAGGATTATGTTGCCCAGTTTGGCCCTCTCGATCCGGTGCTGAAGTCCCAGGTGCTTGCCTTCCAAGGCATCAAGTCCCTTGCGGCGCTTGAACAAATCCTGGCTCCGCTCGGCGGCGAAAAGCTCGCCGGACGCCTCGTCGAATGGCGGCGCTTGCTGGGCAATCTCGAGGCGATGGGGTTGGGCGACTACCTCAGCGTCGATCTCGGCGTGGTTCGCGGGCTGGCCTACTACACCGGTTTCGTTTTCGAGGCCTTCGATCGCAAGGGGGAGCTGCGCGCGCTCGCCGGCGGCGGGCGGTACGACAACCTGGTCGGCAAACTCGGCTACGCCGACCTGCCGGCGGTGGGTTTCGCGATTGGCGACATGACGTTTGCGCTGTTGCTGGAGCAGCGGGGACTGACGCCGTCGGTGATCCAGGCGCCGGATGTCTATGCAGTGATTGGTGGTCCGACCGAACGGCTCGCCGCCCTGGGTGATATTCAGGCGATCCGTGCGGCAGGCTTTCGCGTCGACTATCCGATGAAGGAGCTTGCGTTTGGAAAACAGTTCAAGGCGGCCGCTGAATCAGGCGCCCGGCTCGCACTCATCTACGGTGGGGATGAACTCGCCAAGGGCGTGGTCAAGATCCGCGATTTGACCGAACGCACGGAGCGCGAGGTGGGCAGGAGCCGTGTGTGCGAAGAGGTGCTGGCGCATTTCCGCGGCTGAGGGTTTCGCCGGGCATGGCGAAGGTCGGGCGCATCGCCGCGGCCAACTGTCCGGTTCAGGCCGGCGGCGGCAGATTATCGGGACCGAATGCTCCCGGCAGCAGTGCGTCGAGGGTGGTTTCAATCCGCTCCCGGGAATCACAAATGCAGACGATCCCTGCGCGCGGGGCGAATTCGTTGATGACCT
This sequence comes from uncultured Opitutaceae bacterium, assembly GCA_964583635.1. Classification (GTDB taxonomy): domain Bacteria; phylum Verrucomicrobiota; class Verrucomicrobiia; order Opitutales; family Opitutaceae; genus UBA6669. Next base: position 15,809 of record CAZOXB010000029.1, read on the forward strand.
GCCGGCAGGCCCCACAGGGCGGAGTCGGCGTGGCGGTGGGAGTAAAAACAGCCAGGTGCGTAATGGCTTTTTCACCCGCGGCGATTGCACTGAAGATGGCGGTGCGTTCCGCGCAATTGCACAGCCCATAGGAGGCGTTCTCGACGTTGCAACCGACATAGGTCCGGCCCGAAGACGCGCGCACGGCGGCACCGACGCGAAAGCGGGAGTAGGGAGCATGGGCGTTGCGCGATGCGGCACGAGCCGCCGCCTCCAGTTTGCGCAGATCGGAATTCGTGGGGACTCTGGGCATGAGCGTTCAGGAAGGACTGACAGCTTCGTTTTTCAGCAAAATGCTTCGCGGTGGAGGAGGGAAGGGCCGAGGGCGGGTGACATCTGAGTAAAGGAGCACACACCCCGTCGGCAACGGTTGTCCCTATCGATTCGGAACCAGCGGCGGGATCGTGTCGAATTCGTAAACCTCAACCAAGGCCTGCCCGCCCTGGCCCGAATCGTCGGAGACGTGCACCGTGTACGCCCCCGCGGGAAGATCATAGGTTTCGTAGGCAAGATGCGCCCTTTCGCCGCCTTCCGGTTTCAGGGCGAAGGCTCCAGCCTGGTTGAAGATGGCGGACCAATACTCCGGCGGGTAGACGACGGCCGGGCGTATGACCACGAATTCGGTTCCATCGCCCTTGAAGAGGCGGAAACGGGTCTGGGCCGCGGGGTTGGTGATGCCGAATCGCTCGAGGGTCGGACCGACCGCACGGATGAGCAGGCGCTTGGGTGAACTTCCTTCAATCACGAAGCCCAGGATCTGCACATCCTTGCCGGAGCGAAGCAGCACGCGTGCGGAAAAATTGCCAACGTGCCCTTGGCGCACGACCTCGAGATCGACGCGGGTCGAGATGATGGAAACGCCATCGCCTTGAACGCTCCCGGCTGCCAACCCATAGATGCCGCTATCCGCAGACCTGACGCCCGCAAGAATGAGCGGGCTGGACGTGGCGCCTTTGATGGGTATGCCGTCTTTTGTCCACTGGACGGGATAGGGCCAGTTCTGGGGAGCAACGATCCAGACACGCTCAAGGGGAGGGACGGACACCCGCCCGGGCAGTTCGGGTGGAGCAAAACCGTTGGGTATGTCGGTCGCGAGAAGGAGTCGTGTCACTCCTCCCGGGCGGATGATTGGACTTTCGATATCTGGCGGGGGCACCGATTGTCCGTGAATTGCCGGTGGCAAGCCGAGCGCAATTGTCAGGGGAAGCAACAACGTGAGGCGGTGTTTTTTCATGGGAGTCGAAGGAGGTATTGCGGAAAAATTGACGACCGGCAGGCATTGACACCGTCGGCGATGGCGCGGAATCGCCGAGGATGTCCCCTGTCATCTGCACCTGGCAAGGTTCGGTCGGGATGTGGGGATGCGCCTCCACGGCTGCCGAGATCACGATTCGATTCTGCGCGTCGCCGGATGAGGAGGGCCACTCCAGCAGGCGATAAAAGCCGTCCGAGGATTCGCCCCGCCCGATCTCAACCCAGCCCAATTTTTGATAGAATGCACGTGCGCGTGTATTGGGCTCCGCGCACTTGAGGCGATGCGGCAACGGCAGCCACGGAATGAGGCCTCCCAGTAGTCGCCGGCCCACCCCCATGCCCTGGGCAGAGGTCGTTACAAACAGGTGATGAATGAAGGAATCGGGCACCCAGACGGAGATGAATCCGAGCAGAGTGCCCTCTTCGTTTTCGGCAATCAGGATGTCCTCCGCCACCGTCTCCGATTCAAAATCGTCCAATCTGTATGCTGAGGTGTCCCGCCAGGTGAAGGTGGCTTGCCGCACCTCCAGAAAGAGACGCGCCAATCGCGGGGTGTCGTCAGGGGACGCTCTTCTCAGCCGGATATCCATGGTCTCAGTGCCGTTCGGACAGGGATGACATGCAAATGCCGGTATGCGTTCCGCCGGTCGGTTGGTCCGGAAGAATGTTCCGGGGATCGTCGCAGGGGAACGTGGATTCCTGGCTCATCGTCAGCGCTGCGGAACGCGGAAGGTCTCGCCGATGTCGACTGCGAGCAGGCGTTCAGGGTTCTTCGACCAGGCGCTGCGAATCCGCTCGGCGGGCTCGTCCATCGGCTCCGAGCTGAGCTTGAATGTCTGGTGGTGAATGGGAACGAAACTGCGCGCCCCCGCCTGCCGTGCCATGTCCGTGGCTTGTTCAGGGTCGCAATGCGCGCGTATCCAGGGATTGTAGGCGCCGATTGGCATCAGCATGAGATCGAGGGGTGTCTTCCGGGAGCGCAGCCGCGCAAAGGCGCGTGTGTACGCCGTGTCTCCGGCAAAACAGACGCTTCGGCCATTGCGCTCCAGCAGAAATGCACCGTACCCGCGGTGTTCGTCACGCATCAGGCGCTTTCCCCAATGGGCCACTTCCAGCCCCGTCACCCGGAAGGGATCGCCTCCACCCAAGGGCGCGATCAGGGCGGATTCGCCCCAGCCCAGCTCGACGACATTGCGGAAACCATGGCGGTGGAGCAGATCCGCGGTGGCCCGCGCCGTCACAATCGGGGTTGATCGGGAAAACGTCCTCAGGCTTGGAATGTCGAAATGGTCAAAATGGGCGTGGCTGAGGAGAATGAGTTCGGGACGAGGAATCTGCCGTGAGGACAACGCCGGTTGAACGTGGCGCTTGGGTCCGAGAATGAAGGGGCGCAATCCGGGCCCGATGCGCCGTGAGAAAACGGGATCGGTGAGGACGATGCTGCCGTGAAAGTTCAGCAGCACGGTGGAGTGGCCAAGGCAGCTCCCGGTGATTTCATCGTCGCTCCATTTGCCGGGCTCGGGTGTGAACGATGCGGGCACGGGCGGCCCGCGGCCGTCGAAGATCATTCTCCAGATGAACCGGAAACGCGACATGGGTTCAGCGATGAGCGGCTGCCGGATGCGGACTTCCTGGCATGGCGGCGGAGTTTTCCAGGGCACTCCCGGCGGACAATCCGGATGGGCGGCTGCCGACTATGACACGGCGCGAAGCTTCCGCGCTGTGTCGATCAGCGCCTCCGTCAGTTTCTCGACGGACTCCCGCGCCCGGGCGCTGGTCAACGTGCCGTCGGGCGCAAAGGCCTTGTCGGCATGGGGAAGGATGCATTGGGTCGGCACGACGTGGCTGCCCAGATGGGTCAGCAATGACCGCACATGAATCTGCGAGCGCAGGCCGCCGAAGGCCCCGGGTGACGCCGAGACCAGGGCGACGACATGACCGGTGAAAGGATTCCGATCCCCACGGGTGCACCAGTCGATCGTGTTCTTGAGCAGGGGCGTGGGCATCGAGTTGTATTCGGGGGACGCGATGAGCAGCGCATGATGCGAGTCGATGAGCTCAATGAGTGCCTTTACGTTCCCGGGCAATCCCGCGTCATCTTCGAGATCGCCGTGGTAGAGGGGAAACGGTCGTTCGTTCAGATCGAACACCGTGACCTCCGCTCCCTGGGAACGGAGCCCGGCCACCGCGCAGGCGAGGAGTTTCCTGTTGAGCGATTCGCGTCGGGCGCTGCCGGAAAACGCGAGCACGTGGAGAGGCTTGGTCATGAGGGGCGTTCACTGAGTTTCAAACTGCATGGCTATGATTTGCAGGGCCTCCAGGTGCAAGCCCGTTGAACTCCAGCACAGCGTTGGTTCGATGCGGGCATCGATCTCCGCGTCGAATAGCGAGAACATGATGCCCAATACACACGCATCCGTCTCCAGTCCACATACGACCGCCCGGGAAATGCCGCGCCGCTTGAGCCGTTGCAGTTGCGCGCTGTCGAGACCATAGCCATGCTTGTCGAACACGATGTCTCCGCGCCGCGGTGGGATCAACAATTCCGTACCCTTGGAGTTTGGAGCGCAGCAGGTCATCTTCAATTTTCTCCGGAAAAACGATCCGGGCGGATTGATGAAGCGGGTGAAGACGCGGCAGGGGAATGTCCGGCTGTACGCCTCAATGCGATTCAGCATCTGCGGCGGGATGGGGAACTCCCGCTGCACGTCGACAATGATGAGGGCGGTGTTTGCCCGGGCGCCCGGTCTCGGACGTGCCTTGCGGCGGCGACGCGCAGATGCGTGTCCGGCGAGATGGTGGGATGTCGACGTCATGCCCCTCAGCGGAGAGAGGGTTTCATTCCGCGACAAGCCTGCTTCGCGTTGGGGGTCGCACAAATCAGGGAGCGGGGCAGGCATTGCCCATCGGTGATTTCTGACGCGCCCGTAGGAAAACCCCGCGGATTCCTGTCTCAGGCACCCGCAAGGTTCGTCAACGGGCGCAGGGTCCGTCCTGGGTGGCGTAATTTGATCGCGAAACGGGCACCACCCAAGAGGGCCTGCCCCACGTCAATGGTGCCGCCGTGCGCCTCAATGATGGCTCGCGCCAGGCTCAGGCCAAGTCCCAGGCCACGTTGCGAGCGGCTGGAATCCCCCCGGTAAAGGCGCCGGAAAATGGCATCCCGTTCGCTCGCGGGCACGCCGGGGCCCGAATCATCGACCAACAAAGCCACGGAGTCACCCGATTCCTCGATCGCAAGGGCGACTCTGCCGCCGGCGGGAGTGTATTTGAGTGCGTTGTCGACGAGATGGTTCACGGCCTGGCTCAGGCGGATGCTGTCGGCATCGATCTCCACGGGTCCCGCCGGCAGATGTGCTGACAAGGCAATGTTCTTCTCCTCGGCGACTTCGCGGTACAGGTGGGAGGCCCGTTCGATCACCGACCTCACGTCGATCACGTCCCGATTGAGTTTCAACACCCCGGCCTCCGCGGCGGAAACATCCAGCAGCGCTTCCAGGAGGTGGAGGACACGATCCGACTCGTTGATGCAATCGGCCAGGGCCGCTTGTGCCTCCTCCGGATTGCCGTGGTTGTTCAGCGCCAGTTCGGCCGTGCCGCGCAGCCGGGTGAGTGGCGTGCGCAGGTCGTGCGCGAGGTTGTCAAGCGTATCGCGCAGCACCTGGACGTGGGTGGCATTCTTCTGCAGCAATGCGTTCAGCTGCTTCACGAGCACGGCGAGTTCTCCGGTCCCCGCCGCGCCGGGGACCCTTGCCGCCAGATCGCCGGTTTCGATGATGCGGCGCGTGGTTTCGGAAACCGCGCGGAGGGGGCGTGTCGCCCGCCACGCCAGCACGGTGCCGGCGAGGAGCGAGAGGGCGATGGCGGCGGTGCCCAGTCCCAGGAAGGCGCGTCGAATGGGAGCGAGGAGCACGGCGCGGCTGTCGGTGCTGCGCCCCACCTGCAGCAGGCGTCCGTCGATCAACTGGCGTGAGCCGATCGCGTAGTCGCGGAGGGCCGATTGCGGGATGCGCACGGTATGGATCTCGCGGGTTGCCGTCAGTCCCTCCATGGAAGGCAGGGGAACCTGCTGGATATGGGTCTCGATCCAGTCGGGCGGAACGGATGCAAAGACGGTTTCGTTGGATGGGCCGATGACCCGGACGAAATAGGAGCGCACTTCGGGTGAGGTGTCCTGGGCGAGATCGGCGCGCAGGGCGGAGAGACCGCCAAATTCGTAGGCTTCGGCGAGCGCGGCCACCCGGCGCTCCACCGCGACGCGCTCGCGAGCCTCGAGAGCGTCGGCGAGATACCAGTACAGCGCGGAAAACAACACCGCCGCCCCGATCACGAAAACAAGGGCATACTGCAGCGCCAGACGGAACGCGAGGGACTGGCGCAGGCGTTCAAGCATGCGGACGGAAGAGATAGCCGACATTGCGAAGGGTCTCGATGCGCGTGTGGTCGGGATCGATCTTGGCGCGCAGCCGATGCATGACGACATCGACGACGTTGGTTTGCGGGTCAAAGCTGTAGTCCCACACGTGTTCAAGAATCATGGTCTTGCTCACCGGCCGGCCGGCATGCCGGAGCAGGAAGGCGAGCAGCGCAAATTCGCGCGGCTGAAGTTCCACCGGCCTGCCGGCACAGGACACTTCCCTCGTGACGAGGTCGAGCGTGATGTCGCCCGCCACAATCCGGGTGGCTTCCGGCGCCTGCGTGGCCCGCCGGATCAGGGCCTGCACGCGTGCGAGCAGTTCAGAGAAGGCAAAGGGCTTCGTGAGGTAGTCGTCACCGCCGCTCTGCAGTCCCTTGACCCGATCGTCGACCGAACTCCGGGCGCTGAGGAAGAGCACCGGCAGGATGCTGCGTGCCGCGCGCAGGCGCTTGACCAGGCTCAACCCATCGAGCCGGGGCAGCATCACGTCGACGATGGCGGCGTCGTAGTTGGTGGACTCGGCGAGGGCGAGGGCGGTTTCGCCATCGGGCGCATGATCGACCGCATACGCCGCCTGTTTCAGCCCGCGCACAATGAACGACGCGATCTTTTCATCATCTTCCACAACGAGTATTCGCATGCGTCGCCGAGTGTGAGGCCGATCGGGTGCGGGGAAAAGACGGAAAGAAAACCGGCACCGCTCGCGGGGAAACGGTGCCGGGTAAACCAAACCCACACTAACCTGCCAAATTATCCTTGGGAGCCACTGTCGGATTCATCGACGACCACGAAGACGGTGTTTCCGCGGGACCAAAGCTTGACCAGCGTCTTCTTGCCTTCGGCGCGGGCGCTCAAATCGACCGCTTCCTGGGAAGAGGCGACGGGCTGCCTGTTGATTTCGAGAATGACATCGCCGGGGCGCAGGCCGGCACGGGCCGCTGCAGAACTGGGATCAACATTCGTGATGAGGGCACCCTTGATGCGGCCGGGCACGTTCATGGTGCGGCGGGACTCCTGATCGAGATCACCGACGGCGACGCCGTTGAGCACCCCTTCATCGTTGGAGTTGGCGAATTCATCCGACGAGCCTCCGCGGGAACCGGGACGGCCATTGCGGGGGCGTTCACCGGTGATGAGGGTGAGTTCCTTGGACTTGCCGTCACGCAGCACGTCGAGCGAAACCTTGGTGCCCGGTGCAATCGCACCGACCATGAAGGTCAGTCGATTGGCATCCTCGACCTTCTGCCCATTCACGGAAGTGATGACATCGCCGCTGAGGAGCCCGGCCTTGGACGCGGGGGTGTCCGGCTGGACATCCGCCACGAGCGCCCCGGACCGGCCGGTCAATCCGAGCGAATCGGCGAGGGCCGGGGTGATGTCCTGTGCACCCACTCCAAGATAGCCGCGGACGACCTTGCCGCTTTGAACCAGGCTGTCGGCAACGTGACCGACGAGGTTGGACGGCACCGCGAGCCCGACA
>CAZOXB010000030.1:0-22983 GCA_964583635.1 uncultured Opitutaceae bacterium
GTGCACTCTGCCTTCCCGGTTCGAGTTTAGTCTCATCTTGATCGCAATTTAGAATGAGGTCCGGATTGCACCCGGCGTCAGCCTGCGTCTGCACTACTCGAACATCGCCAGCTCCAGCTTGGCCTTGCCTCGCATGCGGGTGCGGATGGCAGCCAGGCTTTCCCGCACCAACTCGCCCATCGAGGAGCATTTCCGGAATTCAGGACGCTCGTAGTGCTCCGCGAGTGATTCGCGCAGAATGGCGACATTCTCGGGCGTCGATATCCTGTCGTCCGTCATCGCAGCCAGAAGCAGCGTCAGACGTTCCTCGCTCAGGCTCGCCCGCTGCAGCATCAGCACCTGTTCCTCCCGCTGGTATTGCCGCGCGCTTTCCAGATTGAGGTGTTGCACGCAGAAAAGCGCCAAGGGCTGGTTGTCCTTGAAGAACTGCGGCCGGTAGAAATTCATCCGTCCCTCGTAGCTCTGCTGGTCAAAGTCCATCGCCCGGATCCGGATCTGCGCTCCCTCGAAGTCGGGGGTGATCACGATGACGAAATTGTAGCTGCGCATGTCGCCGAGCAGCCGGACAAAGCAGCGTTCGTTGAACTTAACCAGCTCCTTGGCGATGCGGATGGGGCGGAGCTCCGGATTGTCCAGCCACCGCTGGATAAAGACATCGCCCGGCAGGCCGGCGAGGTGTTCCTCCACCAGGGTTGTGCCGCAGGTCAGATAATTCATGCGGTTGGGCGAGAGCACATGCTCCAGCTCCAGCCCGTAAACGCGCGAGGCGTCCGCCCGTTTCACGTAGTAGTAATCCGCGTTGTCGTTGAACGCATTCACGATTCGGATACGAAAAGGCGCCGAATTGCCGAACTCACAGAAATCCACCCGATCCACGTACAGGTGGCGCATGAAGGAGAGATCGCCATCCACGCGGAGCAGGGCATAGATCTGCTTGAGGTCCTCACTCAATGCCTCCATCTCCAGCCGGTCGTAGACCACGGATTCCCACAAGGTCGGCTTGCCATCGGCGCCCATCAAGGGCGCCGCTTCGGTGAAGCCCCGAAGGCGCTCGTAACTGACAGGCAGGTTCCGCTCCCGGCGGTACTTTCGAAGGTAGGCATGCAGGTCATGCCTGATCGGAAAACTCGGCTTCTTCAGTTGGGGCCGAATGGGGTCCATGCCGGGACCTTGTCCACCCGTGCTCTGGCTGGCAATGCCAACTGAAGCCAGAGATCGGAGGTCAGACGGAAAATCCGCAGATGACGGATTCCGAGACCCAAAGGCCACGATCCCTCCGAGTTGAATTCCCCTGCCTGTCTTTTCCTCGCGGCTTCGCGTGAGCCGGATCGAAACGGTCTGAAGGCTGGAAGCCCGCGCTACTTGTACCGGGCGGCGCGCCCGAGATAATTCAGCAGCCAAAGTTCCTTCCAGACCCGGTATCGCCCCTCGTACGTGATCTTGCCGTGATCTTCGCGCTGCGCGTACGGGAAGAGAAATCCCAGTTCCGTGTTCACCTGCTCGAGTTCGCGCTGCTGGAGATTGAGGTCACCGAGCGGCTCGGTAGTCCATGGTGCGTGGACTTCCCTGGCTTGGGCGAGGCGCCGTTCATGGTGGGCCATCAACCGCGCAAGGGATCGACGCCAAGGCAGGCGTTCAACGCGCCAGTTCTCCGGGTAGAAGCCGCCGAAGGGCAGATAAAGATTATCGGTGACATAACGGAGGCCGGAAGCGGTCAGCGTCGAAAGCGAAAAGCACACGGTGATGCCGGCATGTCCCTGCGGCAGGAAGGTCACCTGCACGCGCAGGCGCGCAGCGGCATCCTGATAGATGGAAGTGCGCAGGTAAATGCCGCCACCCATTTCCGCCCGCAATGCCTGAACCTGCCGGTAGCCGTTCATTCGCAGCCAGTCGCGCATTTTCAAGAGGCGCGGGTGGGTCGGCCATTCCTCCCCGCTTGAATTCAGCTGAAAACGCGGAAACAGGGGTATGGGACTCACGCTGAGGGCATGGATTTCAAGCCAGCGATAGCCCGTTTCGATGAGGAAATAGATCAGGAAGAACCCCACCACCAAAACCCAGAGCGGGCGGTCGACGAGCTCGAGCGCGGAGCAGATCACGGCCAATCCAAGCGACACAAATCCCCAGATCAGCCAACGATTCGCAAGGGCGATCAAAGGAGACGCAAAACGCTGATTCAACTGCGAGAGCAACAGTGCCAGGAAAAAGACGCTGAACAGAGTGATGATTGCCGACAGATTCTCCATCGTCCGAAAAGGAAAGGGAGGCCCATCCATGGCAGCCTCGAGATGAAGTCAAGCCCTCCTGCAGGACATGAGAGAACCGAAGGCGAAACCCCTGCCTAGGGCCCGGTCTCGGAGGGCCACGGTCTCTCGTGGCCATGAGGACGCACTGCACGTGACGATGCCGGCACGAAAACAAGGCAATGCAGCATCCCGCAATCCCGGCCACGAGGGACCGTGGCCCTCCGATGGCAGGAGCGTCAGCTCATCCGGACCGGCATGACGACACAGATGAAATTCTCCAAGGTCTTGAAGACCCCGGGGCTCACTTCGTCCTTCACCTCAAAAAAGACCTCGTCCTTGGTCAGCGCCCTCAAGGGATCCATCAGGAAAGCCGGATTGAAGGCCGCTTGCAGATCCGGGCCGCTGTAGCTGATCGCCATGGATTCGTGCGCTTCGCCAAAATCGGGACTTTGTGCCGTGATCTCGAGCAGATTGCTGGTCAGTCTGAGCCTGACCGAGTTGGCCTTCTCGCTCGTCACGAGCGCTGCACGATGAATGCACTGCAGCAGGAGTTCCCGCTCCAGCTTGATGCGCTGGTGGGTTTCCTTGGGAACGACTTGTTGATAATTCGGATAATTGCCTTCGACGACCTTCGAGTAGAGGTAGATCGAATCGACCAGTCCGCTGCTGTCCTTCTCGGTGCCGATCTGGAAAGAACAGCGGCGATCGCTGAAATCGATCTTCACCTTTTCGCCCTTGTCGAGCATGCGAAGCAGTTCAGCCACGGTCTTTGCGGGAAGGATGATCGCCCCCGCGCTCTCGGACGGAATTTCCATTTCCTTGGAGACCAGTGCGAGCCGTCGGCCATCGGTTGCCACTAGGGAAAGTCTGCCGTCGCGAAAATTGAAATAGACGCCATTCAGGATGTAGCGGGTTTCGTCCGCGCTCTGGGCATACGCGACGCTCTTGAGCATGGAAACGAGCTCCGGCTGATCGACCGTGAAGGACTTCTCATCGCCGAACTCCGGAAGGGGAGGGAAGTCCTCCTTGCCGATGCCCATGATTTTGAAGTTCGAGCCACCCGAGGCGATCTTCACCTGATGATTTGGCGAGGCGTCTACCACAACGTCCAGATTGGGCAGCTCACGGACGATCGTGGCGAGACGCTTCACAGGGAGAGTGACCGCGCCGCTCTCCTTCACATCAGCCTTGATCCGGCAACGGATGCCAAGGTCCAGGTTGGTCGTCGTGAGCGAGATGCAGTCCCTCTCCGCCTCAATGAGCACGTTGCTCAAAATGGGCATCGTCGTCTTGGATCCGACAACGTTCAGGACCTGGGTGAGGCCATTGCTGAAGTGGTCGCGGTTGATTTTGAATTTCATGGGGCGGGCGGCACGAAACTGAGGAAACTAACAAAGTCTAAGTGATATCTAATTCAATAAGTAATTAAGAGCAGTCTTATTATGGGGCTCCGCAATCACCAATAACCCAGGCCAGAGCTTCCATTCCTCCTCTCAGATGGAAAAAAAGAGCGGTCGAAAGACGATGTGAGGAACGTGGTGACAGAGGTCGCAAAGTGGGAGACTTGTTCACGCGCCAAAACTTGTTCCCGCAGAATCCGCGGGTTGCTGACAGAGAATTCGAAACAGGTTTTTCGCTCAAAGGATCGCGTCATGACTTTGGATTCGGGCTGTCTGGGACCTTTGAACCCACCGTCATCTTGCGAACATGGCGCAACAAGCCGTACCCGATGTAGCCAAGCATGACTGCCAGCAAGCCGATTTCATTGAAGAGGAGAATTCCAGCCACAATGATGAAAATAAGGATGAAGGTGGTGAGCCGCGTCTTGGTCTGCAGGTCAAGATGCTTCCCGCTTGGATAGCGGACTGTGCTCACCATGAGCACCGCGATGAGGGCCATGAGCACAGGCAGCACAAGCGCCCAGCGGTGCAGCAAACGGTCCCCCTCCGCCACTTTCAGGAGAAAAAGCACCAGGCTGGCGACGGTCACCGCTGCCGCCGGCACCGGCAGGCCCACAAAATCCCGATGGGAGTCCTTCTTGTCGCGGAACAGAAACGGGTTGGTGATCACATTGAACCGCGCCAAGCGGATGGCTGCACAGAGCAGGTAGATGAAGGCGAAAAACCACCCGATCTCACGAAACACCGGATAACCTTGGGTCGGCGACAGGATCAGGAAGAACACCAGGAGCGCCGGAGCGATGCCAAAGGACACGATATCCGCGAGGGAGTCGAATTCGGCGCCAAACAGGGATTCCCGTCCTCCCATGCGGGCCAGACGACCGTCCAAGGTATCGAATGCCGCGGCGCCGAAAATCAGCCAGATTGCTTCCTTGTACAGACCGGTCGCTGCCAGTGACGGCACCACCGACGCCTTCATTTCGTAGTTGGCCTGGATACAGCGAATCATCGCGACGAAACCGCAGAACAAATTTCCTGCCGTCATCAAGTTGGGCAGGAAAAAGATCCGGCTGGCCTGTGTCACCGAATACGGATTCTCGCGGTCGTCGCCGCGCGAAGGAGACGATGAAGACGATTTGTGGGAAACAGGCGGGTGACTGGCCATGGTGGTTTCGACGACAGGCGAAACAGCGAGGGGCGATTACCTCTTGGTGAGCGACTCCAAATAGCGCCAGAATTTTGAATGTTGTTCGACCAATTGAGCTTCTGACACGGGCAGCTTGGTGCGCAGCAGGAAGTCCTCAAGCGAATGATGATGCAGGATATAGAGGACGAACAACGTATCCGTGCGAATCTCAAAATAGAAACGCAAATCTCCCGCGCGAAGCCGATAAAGTGTCTGTCCGCTTCGGTTGAAGCGACTCAAGGGCTCCCGGGGCTTGTCCAAGTCGGCAGCCTTGATGCTGCTGATCGGGTTGACGGCCTCGAGTTGGGAGAGCGTATCGAGTTTGTTCAACTCCCGGAGCGCCTGTTCTGAGAAAGTGACTTGAAACATGGAAGGGTCCGCCACATCCGGCGGCGGTCACGGAGGACTTGGCCAACGGAATCGCTAAGTTGCCCCGCTTGCCCCCGGCAGCAACGCTTTTCCGTGCTTGGGCAACAGGGTCACGCTTCGTCGTACCCTGTTTGGTCGTTCAATCATTATGGACCAGATACGCCCAATGCCCAGAGACCGCTGTCCCTTCCAACCGCGGTTCACAAAGGAGTCGCGATCTGCAGGGTCACACCGGCGGCGCGAAGATGGGATTTTTCAGCGGACGTCAGGCGAGTGTCGGTGACGAATCGGTCGAAGGCCGACCAAGGGGCGATTTTCACGGCCGCCGGCTGGTTCCATTTGGCGGAATGGGCAGCCAGGATTTTCTTTTTGGCCCGGGAGCAAGCCAGTTGTTTCACGGCGGCTTCCGAGAGTTCGGTTGTCGAGGCCCCGTCGTTCCGGTCCAAACCCGAGGCGCCGATTACGGCCGCGTCGAAGTGCAGCGCTCTCAGCCAATCGAGTGCAAGGCCCCCCACCAATGCCAAGCTGAGCGGACGAACCTCGCCGCCGATGGAAACCACCCGCGCCTTTGCGCTGGAGCCGAGTTGCAGCAGGGGAATGGAATTCGACACCAAGGTAAGCTCACGCCGGTCCAGCAATTGCCGCCCAATTTCCAGGCAGGTGCTGCCGGCATCGATGAAAAGGTATCCGCTTTCGGGCAGTTCCGCCACGACCAGGTTTGCTATGGCTGCCTTGGCTTTGACCGCGTCGACGGATTTCCGTTCGAACCCGGGTTCACGTTGAAGAAATTCGGGATCGAGCACTCCGCCGTGGGCCCGGACGATTTTGCCTTCAGCTTCGAGCATGCGAAGGTCGCGTCGGATGGTGATCTCGGAAGCGTCGAATTGCGCCGCGAGTTCGGCGACGGTCAGGCGCCCCTTTTGGCGGACGGCCGTTTCAATGGCATGAAGCCGCTCTTTTGCGAACATACCTGCGAGCTAACCGACGCCATGGTGGCACGCGCAAGCGCAAAGGATCATGAGTGATCAAGAAAGACCGATTATGATCGAATGGTCGGGAAGCGACGGTCAAATCTTCCGTTTGGAACCGGGACGAAATGCCCGCGTGGTGGTGCGAAAAGGAACGATGATGGGAGTACAGACTTCGCCGTCGAACTGACGTCTCACCTGGGAATAGAGCGCCTGGGCGATTTCTGCCGTACTGCTATAGAGATACGAAATTGGGAGCGGGCAGAGAAAGTTGATCTCCTTGTGTTTGTGCACGACGAGTTTCAAGTCTGCGGGCACATTGACGCGCTGTTCGAGCGCGGACATGATGACACCGGGCACGCTGGTGTCCGGAAAGACAACCATGCTATCCGGTCGTTTGGACTGGCGCCAGATCTCCCTGAATTCCGTGTATCCGAATTCCTCTTGGGATTCGTCGCGAACAAAGCCGTGGGCCATGCGGATCCACTCGTTCCGAACCTCGAGCCCTTGGGCGCGGCAGAGGTCCGTGAAGCGCCGATAGAAGTCATTGCTGGCTGAAGCCGAGGCCGGCTTTGCCGATTCGAGGATGGAGATGACACCGGCGGAGCGGCAGCCTTGTTTCTTGAGCAAGGCCACCGAAGACTCGGCGAACTGATCGAAGTCGAGCTGGACGCGGTTCGGTACGGTCGCGCGGGTGGAGAAGTAGGAAGCGGCGACAGGCAGCGCCTGGATCCACTTCACGACTTCCTCGGGAACATCCGTCGCAACGATGGCTTGGATTTCACGATGTTCGGCAGCCTTTGCCAGCTCGGCCCATGTTTCGCCGCGGCGGCTTTCGGGGCGCGGATCAAACCAGACCCGCACATTGATGTTCCTCGACTCCAAAAGTCGGGCAAGATCCGCATGAACCGCCCGTTTAAAGGCGTTGGCCTGATTGAGCCAAATGTTGGAGTCGTAATAGATTCCTACATCCGTCAAGCGGGTGCTACGCTTGTTTACAAAGGTTCCAATCTTGGGCTGGCGGGTGAGCAGGCCCTCTTTTACCAGCGGGGCGAGCGCAGCGTGGATGGTCGCCGGATGCGTGTTCCACTTGGCGGCCAATTCAGTGGAAGGCGGGAGCTTCGTTCCAGGCGCAATCTCTCCACGGATGATGAGTGAGCGGATTTGCTCACCAATCTGCCGATAGACGACCTTTGGGCGAACAAGGTTTAATTTGAGAGGGTCCGCCATACATTCTTGGTTTGAATAATGTGAGTTTTGGGTGGCCGTCAACCGATGACGCGTGTGCAAGAACCCAATTCTGGCCGGTTGCTTCAGGACTGCGGGACGCTTTTGAGATAAGCGATCAGATCGGCGAGATCATGCTTGGTCATGGTCTGTTCCAGTCCGTCGGGCATGAGAGAGAGGCTGGATGCGACGAGTGAAGCGATGCCGCTCCGGAGAATCGTCTCATCCGTGCCAAACATGGTGGAGAGGGAAAGGCTGTTGTCGGTTTCAGTGGTGATACGGCCGGTGATCGAACGATTGTCGCGAGTGGTGATGGTAACCGCCTGGTACCCCGGGACCACTTCATAGTTGGGCACAAGGATGTGCAAGAGCAGCGCATCGGCAGGCTGGTTGCGAATGCCACTGAGGTCTGGGCCGACATGCCCGCCGACTCCGTCGAAGGTGTGACACGCCGAACAACTCCGTGCGAACACCGCGGCGCCGCGTGCAGAGTCGGCGTCCAGTGAGAGCACGGCTCGATATTCCTGATAAACCGTCATCCGATCGCCGCCCTGCAATTCGTGGAAGGCAGCGGTCGCGCCCGCCTGAATCGCCGGGTCTTTGTGCTTGAGCAGGCGGTTGCGTTGCAGTGGTGCGATTTCTGCGGGTTTAATCACCTTTTGATCGATCGCGGCAAAAAGGACGCGGATCATTTTCGGCCTGGAGGTGAGGGTGGAGATCACCGCCTCGCGAATCTGAGGCGTGTAATGCGCCCATTTTGCGGATTGAATCAGCAATTCGCCGGCGCGCGGATCGCCGATACGTTCCAAGGCGCGGACTGCCTGGAGCTGCAACTCGGGCGGGTAACGTGCGTCCAGCAGGTTGCCGAGGACCGTGCCTGCCTGGTCAAAGTCAGTATAACCAAGCAGAGCCACGGCGCGGCTTCGTTCCGCAGTGGTGGATTGTTCGTTTTGCAGAAGCGCCGATACCTGGCTGAAAAATGCATCAAGTTCGGTGTGTGTACCGGTTTTGGTGTCGGATTGGATCAGGGAGAGAAACGGATTTGTTTCGCTCTGTACCTTGGGATTTTTGCGGGAAAGCAGGCCATCCCCCAGACCAAGCACGGCAGGGAGACGCCACGAAAGCGGGCCTCCGTCTGCCAGTATCCGCCGAAGGTAGGCGCGGCAGTCCTCGAGGGAGGCGCCGGCTCCGATCACCCGGCTCATGTCTTCCATGACCGCAGCGTAGGCCTGCGGGGAGGAATTTGGCGCACGGCTGAGAGCGTCAAAAAATTCGAATAGCCGGGAGTGAATGCCGCTCAAGACGGCCGCTCGAGCCCATCGATCCTGTCCGTCACGACCGGCGATTTTTGCCAAAGCAGTCACGGCCCTGGCGTCGGTGCTCGAGCCCAGCACCAGCGCGGTTTGAAAGCGCACACGCGGGTGATCGTCGTCAGCTTTGGCGAGCAGCACTTCAGTGAGTTCCGGCGAGGCAGGCTGACGTTCTCCGGCGAGCACGACACCTTGTTCCCTGACTTCACCATCGCGGTCGTTCAGCGCCGTGAGAATCGATCGTTCGTTGAGTGCGTGCAATCCACGCAACGTCCACAGGGCACGGGTGCGCGCACGGGGGGAAGCGGCCTGGGCCGCGATTTTCTCCAGCAGGGACACAGCGGATGAATCGGCGCGCTCGACGAGCAGGCGTTGCGCGGTTTCCCGGGTCCATGAGTCGACGGATTCGAGATCCTGGCAGAGGGTGGCGATGGACGATTTGGCCGGGGCAGTGGAAACAGACGCCCCGGGTGCCGCCTCGTCGCGAACGATGCGGTAGATTCGCCCGAGACTCTTGCCGCTGACGAAGTCGAAGTTGTCGCGTGCGTCTTTTGGAACGTACTCGGGATGGTCGATTTCGCGCCTGTACATATCGGCGAGGTAAAGTGCGCCGTCCGGTCCGTTGGCAAGAAACACGGGGCGGAACCATGTGTCGGTCGATGCGAGAAATTCACGGCCTTCGTAGACGAGGTCGGAGCGGAAAGAGGCTCCGTCCAGGCGGAGTTTTTGACGCTGCACGAGGTTCTGGGCCGGTTCGCAAATGAAAACATCGCCGACATGCTCATTGCGCAAACCGCTGCCATCGAAGACCGTGAGCCCGCACGCGGAAGTGAAGGTGCCGCTGTGGGGCTTGCTCATCAGGTCGGGAATGAAGTCCGCGGTAACATTGGCCCGGCTCACGGGAAACACGCGGGCCTCCGAAGTGACTTTCGAAACCGTCTGGTCCGTATCGGAAAAGGCCAGATGGGGGTTGCGCTGGAGATAGCCGGGAGAGAGGACGGTCTGCAGCACGGGATGGCGATTGGAGGAGACAAAGCGGCGGCCATATGCATCGAAGGCGAGGCCGAACTGCCCCCGTCCGCCGGTGGCCGTGTAGATGAACGTGTCGGGATCGAAGCAGCCATCCATGGGGGAGAAGGAGACCGCTGTTCGCTCCGGGTGCTCCGGTGACCTGACGTTGCCGCCCGTCAGACCGCACGCGACGTAGATTCTTCCGTCCAAACCCAAGGTGGGTGAGCTGACGCGGATTTGTGTGGTGCGCGTGGTGTCGAAGCCGGTGAGCACGGTCCTGCGTTCGTCGGCGACACCGTCGCCGTCCCGGTCTTTCAGATAGATGATGTCAGGGGCGCAGGTTACGAAGACGCCGCCCCTCCACATGACAATCCCGTTGGGGTAGCTTAAACCGGTGGCAAACTCCGTGCGACGATCATAGCGGCCGTCGCCGTCGGTGTCTTCAATTCGTACCACGCGACCCTCGTAGGTCGTAGGTTTGCCAGGGCCCGGGTCAGGGTAGCCACGATTTTCGACCACATAGAGCCGGCGCTGCCCGTCGAAGGCGAAAGCAACGGGGTCGACCACCAAGGGTTCTGCGGCGACCAGTTCGATGCGCAATCCCGGTTCGATTTGAAATTTGCCCAGGGCTTCTTCCGGAGCAAGCAACCGTGCAGGTTCGGCGGGCTTGCCGCAGAGCATGACTGTGGTGAGCAGCGGGGGGGCAAGGAAAGACAAACGAAAGTGAGTGGAGTAATTATGAACAAAATCGATCATGAACAATCAGACTTGACCGTTTGCTTGCAAAGATCAATTGCTTTCTCGTCCGCTTCAGTGCCGAGCCTCGCCCGGACCTAATAATCGATCCTGTAAATACCCTGATGAAACTCCATCCTGGCATCTCCCCATTCAAACCTGTCCGGCTGTCCATTGGGTCCGTTGACCTGACTCGAGTTGCCTGGCGCGATCGTATTCTTGCGGGTCTGGCGGCCTGTGTGATGGCAGTGGCGGTACAGGCCGGATCGTCGGCGCCGATCGTGCCTAAGGAAAAAATCGTCTTGTTCAATGGCAACGATCTCGAAGCGTTCGAGACCTGGATTCCGGGAACGGGGCGGGAGGATCCTGACCGCGTATTTGCGGTCGTGGACAATATCGATGGGGCGCCGGCGATCCGCTCCAGTGGCCAGCACTTTGGCGGTTTGCTGACGCGGGACAGCTTTGCGAATTATAAATTGGTGGTGGAGTATCGCTGGGGTCTGGTCACTTGGAAACCCCGCGCCTTCAAATCGAGGGACAACGGCATTTTGCTGCACTGTCAGGGACAGCCGGGCAATGCGAGCGCGGCCATGAATTCGCCCTGGATGCATTCGGTCGAATACCAGATCATCGAAGGTGGCACCGGCGACATCATACTCGTGGGCGGGTATGATCCCGCGGCGAAACGTTTCAATCGGACGCCGCTGACGGTGAGCGTGAAACCTGGCGCGAAAGACTGGGATCCGGCGGGTGTGCCGACGGTCTTTACCCAAGGGCGCATCAACTGGCAGCACCGTGATCCTGCCTGGCAGGATGTGCTCGGTGTTCGCGGGCCCAAGGATGTCGAAAAACCGGTGGGGGAATGGAACCGGATCGAAGTCCTCTGTCGGGGCGGCGACGTCGACTACTATCTCAATGGCGTGAAGGTCAATGAAGGCCGGGACGGAGGACTCAAGGAAGGGAGAATCCTGCTTCAGTCGGAAGGAGCAGAGATCTTCTTCCGCAAGGTAGAACTGCATCCTCTGGACCAATGACCCGGCATTTTATCTCCGCGGTGCGACGGGTTTGGGGGAAATGCCGTTTGGACAAGGCCGGGCGATGGGCGATCGCAGCCGCTGTCGGATTGGCCGGAGTGTCCATGCCGGGAAATCCTGCGGGGAGCGATGGCGCGACGGTTTCTCCCCGCGTATTCCGAGCCGGTGCGTCGACCAGCAACATCACTCCGTTGCTGGGGGTGAAACTGGATGGCGGCATCATGCAGATCGGACCGGCGCGCCACATCCACGACGACTTGTTTGCGCGATGCATCGTCTTTGACGATGGAGTCACCCGCCTCGCCTTCGTCGTGTGTGATTCGACGATGATTGCAAATGAGGTGGTGAATGAGGCGAAGCGGCTGATCGCGGAAACCACCGGAATGCCGGGGGACCATGTGATGATCTCGGCCACCCATACACATAGCTCGCCCCGCGCGCTGGACTTGGGGCTGGGAAAAAAGAACGACGAGTATAACCATTTCTTTGCCGAGCGCATCGCCGATGGAGTGCGGGTTGCGATCAACAATCTGCGTCCGGCCCAACTGGGCTGGGGCAAGTTGCTGAGACCGGAGTTTCTTCAGACCCGGCGCTGGTATGTCGAGGCCGGCCATGTTCCGCCCAATCCATATGGTGAAAAAGGTGAGCGCGTGGTGATGGGGATGTCGCCTCCCGGCAAAACCGGCCCGGCGGGGCCGGTGGATCCCGAGCTCTTCGTCGTGTCGGTCCGCCATGCTGATGGCCGGCCGCTGGCGGTCTTCGCCAACTATGGCCTGCACTATGTGGGCGGCGTTCCGGTGGGTGATGTCAGTGCGGATTACTTCGGTGTCTTCTCACGCGAATTGAGCCGCCGGCTCGGGTCGTCTGACGACTTTCCTGCGTTCGTAGCCGTCATGTCGAACGGCGCAAGCGGGGATGTCGTCACCCCGCGGATTCCGGCGCCGGCCTATGAGCGGATGCAAGTGGTGGGGACTTCGCTCGCCAAGGACGTTGCGGAACTATGTGAAACGCTCGAATACCGGACTGCCATCACCTTGGCGATTCAAGCCTCCGAACTGCGGATTGCGGTCAGGAAGCCGGATGCCGCCCGTTTGGAGTGGGCGAAAAAAACCTATGGCGGCGCAAAAGGCGACGGACCGATGACGCGGCCGCAGATTTATGCCCGTGAAGCGCTCCGCCTTGCGGATTACCCGGATAGGATGCCTTTGCAGCTTGCGGCGTACCGGCTGGGAGACCTCGTCGTTGTCGCCGCACCATGTGAAGTCTTTGCCGAAACGGGTTTGGCCATCAAGACGGAGAGTCCCTTTCCCGCGACCTTTGTGGTCGAGCTGGCGAACGGGTACGGCGGCTACCTGCCGACCGAGGCGCAGCATGGACTCGGAGGCTATGAGACCTGGCCCGCCCGCACGTCGTTTGTCGATGCTCACGCGGAGGCCTTGATCCGTGCTGAATGGTCCCGCCTGCTGCGTGCGCATCGGACGGAACGGTGATCGCGGGCCGCCTCGCACCAGATCCAAAAAAACCGCCGTGACGAGATTTGTCGTTGACGTTCAATATTCATTATGTTCATACTAGGAACGAAACAGACATTGGGCCTGCTTCCAGCGGTTCGGGCGCAGATCGTACCTCCAGCAAGCGAGTCTTTTTTGTTACCTCACTCCGTAAACTCCATGAATAAAAAAAACTGCTTTGGCTGGTTGGCTGCAATCTTCGCATTAATGCTCGGTTCCGTTGTCAGCGCGGGAGCTCAATCGCCGGCCACCGGCGCTTCGCTCCAACCGGGCGCCGGCAGCATCACCGGTCGCGTGCAGAATGTCATCAGCGGGCAATATCTGATCAATGCGCGTGTCACCATCAAGGGCACCAACCTGCAGACGTTCACCGACGAGTTGGGTGTCTATCATCTCATGGAGGTCCCGAGCGGTCCGGTTGTCCTTCAGATTTTTTACACCGGCATGGACAGCCAGGAGATCATGATCGAAGTGCCGGCTGGCCGACGGGTGGTCGAGGATGTTTTCCTAAGCCGCGCGGATCGCTACGGTGACAGCGGCAAGACGGTCAAGCTGGATCCGTTTGTCGTCGCGGCGTCGGGCGAGCTGAGTGCGGACGCGCTTGCGGTGAACGAGCAGCGTTTTGCCGCCAATATGAAAAATGTGCTCGCGGCGGACGCCTTCGGGGACATTTCCGAGGGAAACGTCGGTGAGTTCATGAAGTACATGCCGGGCATCACTGCGGATTTTGCGGATCCGGACATTGTCTCGCTTTCGTTTCGAGGGCTGGTCAGCAACGTGACTCAGGTGACGTCGGATGACGCACAAATGGCCAGTGCCCATACCGGGGGTGCCACCCGGGTGTTCCAGTTCAATCAAATCTCCATCAACAATATCTCGCGGGTGGAAATGACCAAGGTCCCGACACCGGCAAATCCGGCGGACTCGCTCGGCGGCATCATCAATCTGGTGAGCAAGAGCGCGTTCGAGCGCAAGACCGCGCGCTTGGATTACCGCATTTTCATGACCGGTGAAAATGGCAACCTCACCACCAAGCGGCAGAATGACGGTTTCGACCGCTTGCGCTACCGGATTTTGCCCAGCGCCGACTTCACCTACACGCTTCCTCTCAACAACAAGCTTGGATTCGTCGTTTCCGGCCTGAAGTCGTATCGGTATGATGATCGTCAGGTCATAGCCAGGACGTACAATGCGACACTGGCGAACAGCGGGGCCTCCTACAGCCAGCCGTTCCTGCAGAGTCTGACGCTTCAGAACATGCCGCGTTACACCGATCGTGTTTCGGGGAGCGTGAAGATGGACTGGCGAGTAACGCCCAACTCGGTGTTATCCGTGAGCTACCAGCACAGCTCGTACGACAGCACCCGGGGGATGGACCAGATACTGATCAATGTGGGCGGCAATGCAGCCCCGACCGCGGGCGGAACGCCATTGCGTTTTGGCGAGGACTTTACCTATGGTGCCACCGGGCGCGGGGCCATGTCGATGAACGGTGATTCCTATTTCATCGATGGTCAGACTGATTTCGGCAATGTGCGCTATCGATACAACGACGGTGACTGGGAGATCAAGGCGGGAGCAAGCAAGTCCGCTTCTTCCACCATCTTCACGGACACGAAGAGCGGGTCGTTTTATAACACCACAACCCAGCTGCATGGCGCGGCTGGCTTTGTCGGTTCCGCGTTTACGATCAATCTCCTCGATGTGAAGCCGGATGGAAGCACCCGGGTCGAGGTCTTGGACAACAAGAATCAGGCCGTGGATCTTGGCAACTTGAAGAACTATCGTCTGACGGCATCCTCCTCGCAGCCGCGCAACGTGAAGGATGAAGTTTCGACGATGGACGCGAGCGTGCGGCGCAACCTGAACAACTTTTCATTTCCGCTGGCGATCGAGGTGGGTGCGGCACAGCGGATCCAAAAACGCAGTACCGCGCCGGAGCAGATAACCTGGGACTACGCGGGGCTGGATGGAGTCATCACCACCTATGAATCTCCTCTGGCCTATTATACCTACGGAAGCGGGCCCATCGGCTTCGGTTTTCCAGAGTTTCCGACCATGTCATCGGCAAGTGCATATGAGGCGTGGAAGTCCAATCCGGTGCTGTTCTCCCAAACGGCGGCGCGGCAAGTGACCGAGGCAAAATACCGCATAGAGAATTCCGAGGCCATTCAGGAGACGGTATCTGCCGGCTACATTCAGGCGGACGCACGTTTTTTCAGAAATCGCCTGCGTGTGCTCACCGGGGTGCGCTTCGAAGAGACGACGGGCAAGGGGCAGGGCGCATTGATCGAACCGACCGGTGTCTATGTGCGGAATGCGGACGGATCATTCGCCCACACCAGCACAGGCGCCCTGATCCGCAAACCGGAAGCAGGGGCGGTTGGCTCACTCGCCGAGGTAAGCCAAACCTACTTCGAACGTGCGTCTCGGGCGAAACGCTCCTACAATGGATTCTATCCAAGCGCGCACCTCACCTATAATGTGACAGAAAATACGCTGTTGCGTGCGGCCTATGCCGAGACCTATGGCCGGCCGAACTTCAACCAGGTTATTCCGCGGGCTACGGTAAACGCCTTTGATGCGGATGAGGATGATCCCGACGCCGTTCTCGGAACCCTGACCATCCGCAATCCGGCCCTTCGGCCTTGGCAGGCGGAAAACTACGATGTTTCCCTCGAGTATTACACAAAGACGGGGGGCATGTACGGCATAGGAGGATTTTATAAGGAACTCGATGGTTTCTTCCAATCGATCACCAAGGTGGCGACAGCCGAAGATGTATCCGCGCTGGGCCTCGACCCGATGTATGCGGGCTATCGAATCACCACGTCCTATAACCTCAATCTCAGGCGCACCAAGGGTCTCGAGATGAACTTCAAACAGTCGCTGGACACCTTGGGGACCTGGGGTCGCTATTTTGATTTTTTCGCGAACATGTCCTACTTCAAGCAGGTTTCCGGGTTGATCGGACGCAGCATCAACGGCGGACTCACGTTTCGTTCGAAACGGTTCGTGGCCGCAACCAAGTTCAACCATCGCACGGGCTCACGGGGAGCAGCGGTGACGGCGTTGGGTAGCGATGCCTATCAATTCGAAGGCACCCGCACGACGTTTGATCTCAGTCTGAGTCTCGCGATCACGCCGCAATTCTCGTTCTTTGCGAACGGCAGCAATATTTTTAATGATAATCCGAGTGCCCAACGGTATGGTTCCGAGACCCCCGAATACGCCCGGTTTTTCCGCATTCAGGATTTCGGCGCTCAGTATTCCATCGGCGTGAAAGGTTCGTTCTGATGCGGGGACGTTAGCGGGATTTTTCTTCCCTCCCTATGATCTCAGGCCTCCCAGTCGTATCGGGATCCCGTTGTGCACCCACCGACAAGCGGTGGCTGTACCGGCTGCCCCACCTGTGGTTGAGGCGGATGAAGGGGGCTTCGTGCGGCATGGTCGCCAGCGTCGCGCTGTTCTCGGGCGGTTCGGCATCCGCGCAGGAACCGCCCGCGGCGAAATCGAATGATACCTGGGTCTGGCACGATCTCGCCCGGCTCGGAATCGGTGGAAAGGGCTGGGCCGACACGGCACAGCCCTTCGACCGCCTGCCGGCAAAAGCGGAAGGCCTGGTGCGTGCCCCCGTGTGGAGCTTTGGCCAGGACTCAACCGGGTTATACGTCTGTTTTGTCACGGATGCGGATGCTCTGCGCGCGCGCTGGAAGCTCCGCAAGCCCAACCGGCTCGCCATGCCGCATATGGCCGCCAGTGGGGTCAGCGGACTGGATTTGTATGTGCGCGACGGAGGGAAGTGGATGTGGCTGGGCATCGGCGCGCCGGACAAGAATGTTCTCAACGAAAGGCCTCTCGTCCGCGGGATGGAGCGCGGGCGCAGGGAATACCGGCTCTATCTGCCGCTCTACAACGGCGTCGATTTGCTGGAGCTGGGCGTGCCGGCGGGCTCGTCCTTTGAACCGGCTCCCGATCGCGATGCGGGCCGCAAGCCCGTGGTCTTCTATGGTTCCTCGCGGTTACAGGGCGCGAGCGCGTCCCGGCCGGGGATGGCCTATCCGTCGATCGTCAGCCGCATGCTGGACTGGCCCGTGATCAACCTGGGTTTCAGCGGCAATGCGAAGACGGAGCCCGAAGTGGCGAGGCTACTGGCCGAGATCGACGCTTCGGCCTACGTGTTGGACAGCCTGCCCAACCTGACCGTCGAGCAGACGCAGACACGAATGGAGCCGTTTATACGGATCCTGCGCGCCCATCATCCGACCACGCCCATCATCCTGGTGGAACTGGTCGACTACGCAGACGCGAAATTCGTCGCGGCCCGGCGGGACAAAGCCAACGGGTCCAATGCGTTCCTGCGGGAACTCTTTCATAAGCTCAAGGAAGCCGGCGATCCGCGGCTCTATTACGTGTCGGCGGCGCCCATCGTGGCGCTGGGAAACGACG
The DNA here is from genome assembly GCA_964583635.1 of uncultured Opitutaceae bacterium. Taxonomy (GTDB): domain Bacteria; phylum Verrucomicrobiota; class Verrucomicrobiia; order Opitutales; family Opitutaceae; genus UBA6669. The sequence continues at coordinate 17,447 of CAZOXB010000030.1, forward strand.
GGACGGTGGACGGAGGCCATCAGACGGACCTGGGATTCCAACGCATGGCTGATGAGATCGCCCCGATTGTAGGCACTGCGTTGCGAGAAAGCGCTCCCATGTCCATGGCCAAAATCATCCCATGACCTTCGCACGTATTGTTGCTTTGCCTTGTCGTCGAACACTCAAGCCAAGTCATGTTATGCTGATCATGGTGCGATGCTTTAGCCTTTTCGTAGCCTTCACCGGATCCAAATTTTACCGGATTCTTCAAGTCGCCGCGCTGGTGACGGCCTTTTCCACGGGAGCGGCCCTGGGTGCCCAGAACGATTCTCCGTCCGCTTCGACGCTCGTGTGGCACGATCTGGGCAAAGAATCACAGCTGGAGGGCAAAGGGTGGAAGGAGACGAAGCATCCGTATGATCGTTTGCCGGCCAAGGCGGAAGGTGTGGTCCGCGGCCCCGTGTGGCAACTGTCCCAACACTCTGCTGGTTTGCGCTATCGTTTTGTCACGGATGCGACATCGCTGTCCGCCCGATGGACTCTCCGCTCCAACCGGCTCGCCATGCCGCATATGCCGGCGACCGGTGTGAGCGGGCTGGATCTCTATGTCCGCGATGGAGGGACGTGGCAATGGCTGGGGGCGGGGCGGCCGAAGAGTGACGTCAAAAACGAGGCGTCCCTGGTGAAGGGTCTGCAGCCTGGTAAGCGCGAGTATCTGCTTTATCTTCCTCTCTACAACGGGGTGGAATCGGTGGAAATCGGACTGCCTCCCGGCGCGCTGTTCGAATCGGCCCCGGATCGCCTGGCCAAGAAGCAGCCGATCGTGTTCTATGGTACATCGATCACGCAGGGGGGCTGCGCCTCGCGTCCCGGGATGGCATATCCCGCGATTTTGGGCCGGCGGTTGGATTGGCCGACTATCAACCTGGGGTTCAGCGGAAACGGAAAAACCGAACCCGAGGTTGCGGGCCTGCTGGCTGAACTCGATCCGGTGGCCTTCGTGATCGACAGCCTGCCCAACCTCAGCGTGGCGGAAGTGTCGGAACGCATGGGGCCTTTCGTGGCCGCCTTGCGCGCGAGCCATCCGCACACACCGGTTGTATTGGTCGAGAATCTGATGTACCCCGACGGGATCCTGGTCGATTCCCGCCGCGACAAGGTCGTCGCAGCAAACGCGGTGCTGCGTGCACTGTACGATCGGTTGAAAACAGCCGGTGACAAGCGCCTCTATTACATTCCATCGTCCGTTTTGCTGGGCGCGGATGGCGACGATACGGTCGATGGAACACATCCTACCGACGCAGGTTTCATCAGGATGGCCGACGGCATGGAGCCCTTCCTTCGGGAAGTGCTCAAGGAGGCCGGTCAGTCCGACGAAGCCGATGCCGGTTTCGAACCGCTCTTCGATGGCAAGACCTTGTCCGGCTGGAAGCCGCACGACGGCATGCCTCCGCTGCATCGCGCGGGCAAGTGGTGGGTGGAAGACGGCATGCTCTATGGGACACAGGAGCCGGCCGGAAAAGGCGGGCTTCTCTGGCTCGACCGGCAGTTCACCGACTTTATCCTGAAGCTGCAGGTGAAGCTGACCTATCCGATGGACACGGGAGTTTTCCTTCGTATCGGTCCCACCGGGTTGAGCCACCAGGTAACACTCGACTATCGTCCCGGTTCGGACGTCGGTGCGATTTTCATCCCGTTCCTAGGACATACCTATGTGTACCGCAACCGTGAAGGCTACCGCCTGATCAAACCCGCCGATTGGAATGATGTGACGATCCGAATGGAGGGCAATCCCGCGCGAATCCGGGTGTGGTTGAACGATCGCCTGCTGACGGATTTCCGCCATTCGGAGCAAACGACCAAAGGCCTTCCAACCTCGGGTGGAATCGCCTTTCAGATTCATCCGGATATTGCGCAATGGCCGGTTTGGAAGAAAGGCGAGTCGGTGAAATTCCGGAACGTCAGGATCAAGGAGCTCCCGTGACATCGCTGTTCCCTTTCAACTCGCATCGCGCCCTCACCATGACTCAACGCTCCTTGTTTTTCCGCCTCCTCGCTTCGAGTCTGACGCTGACCGTATCGCTTTCGGCGAATGGACTTCGTCTTGGAACCGCGGCGGTCGACATTACTCCGCCGCTCGACATGCCGTTTCAGGTGCCGCAAGTGCCGCCCAATCCCGCTCCGGGTGCGGCGGGGGTGCATGATCCGCTTCACGCCAAGGCGGTGGTGTTTGAAGCGGATGGCGTCAAGGCGGCGATTGTCGCCTGTGATGTGACCAGTCTGCCGCTCGCCATGGGGGTCGCCGCCCGCCAGCACGTGGGCCGGATTTGCGGAGTTCCACCGGAAAACGTGATGATTACGGCCACGCATACCCACACGGCCCCCAATCTTCGCCCTCGTTTCTTCCAGCATACGGCGAGACCCGAACAACTGGAGATTGCGAAGGTCTATCTCGCACGCTTGCCGGAGTTGATCGCCGAAAGCGTGCAGCGCGCGGAAGCGAATCTCGCCCCTGCGCGTGTACAAGGCTCCATGGGTGAGGTCCAGGGCCTGGCCTTCAACCGCCGCCACCTGATGAAGGATGGCCGGGTCTATTCGAATCCCGCCAAGGCGAATCCCGCCGACCTGGTCAACGTGGTAAGGCCCGCCGGTCCCACGGATCCCTCCGTTCCGGTGCTCTATTTCGATTCACCGGCAGGCGAACCGATCGCGAGCATGATCAATTTTTCCATGCATCTGGACACGATGGGAGGCTTGCAGTTTTCGGCGGACTACCCCCACCAGATCGCCCGGATACTGGCCGATGTCAAAGGCCCGCAGATGCTCACGCACTTCACCATCGGGGCGGCGGGAAACATCAACCACTACAATCTCCTCGATCCAGCCAAGCCGCATCGCGTCAAAGGGACGGGCGAAACGGCGCGAATCGGAACCTTGCTTGCGGCGGAGGTCGTGCGTTCCTATGCACGCATGCGGCCGCTTTTGGAGACTCCGCTCAAGGTCTCCCGCGAGACTGTGCGTTTGCGCATGCTGGCGGAGAAGAGCGAGCGATCCGCCGTCCAGCATGGCGGCAAGGCATTCTTCGACGGCGAGGTGATGGAAACCATGGTCGACGGCAACTACACGTTCGAAGCGGAGGTGATGGTGATCACGCTGGGTGATGAGATCGCCTTTGTCGGAGTGCCCGGGGAGCTGTTTGTCGAGCTGGGGTTGCAGGTGAAACACAATTCCTCCTATCAGTTCACGTTTCTCAACGCGCTCGCCAATGGGGCCATCGGGTACATTCCCACGCGTCGCGCCCAGAGCGAGGGCGCCTACGGAGCATCGCCCCAAACCACTCGCTGCAATCCGGGTTCAGGTGAAGCGTTGGTTGATTCGGCCATCCGTCAGTTGATCTCTCATCGGGCCATGGTGCCAACGGAACGGTAAATCTCCAACAGCCATGAAAAAATGCACTATCAGCGCGGGTGACGCTCCTGCCAGAAAACCGTTTTCCGCCGGTGGCTGGCGCGTGGCGTGCATGGCCGCAATCGCCTGGGCTGCCGGGATGGCGCTCGAGGCTCATGCGGCGCCGCCACCCAACATCGTACTCATCATCGTCGACGATCTGCGTTTCGACGATCTGGCCTGCACCGGCAACACGTTCGTGAAATCACCTCATATGGACCGGATAGCGGCCGAAGGGGTGGTGTTTCGGAGCGCTTTCTCCACCACGCCCCTTTGTTCACCCAGCCGGGCGACGATTCTGACCGGCCTTTATCCGCACACGCACGGGATCACCGACAATACGGATCGCAGTCCCCAGAGTCACCGGCTCGCGACCTTCCCCCGCGCGCTGCAAAGCGCGGGCTATCGGACGGGATATGTCGGCAAATGGCACATGGGCAATGACAGCTCGCCCCGGCCGGGGTTTGACACCTGGGCCTGTTTGGAGGGGCAGGGGGATTCCTTCAACCCGGAGCTGAACGTCAATGGAAAGCCCACTCCGAGCAAGGGCTACATAACGGATGTCCTGACCGATCACGCACGCGACTTTCTGCGACAGAAGAGCGACAAACCCTTCTTCCTGTTGCTTGCGCACAAAGCGATGCACCCGCAGACGGCGCAGCGGGCGGACGGCTCGCTGTCGGATCCCGCGGCGTCGAATTTCGTCCCCGCGGAACGTCATAAGAATCTTTATGCAGGGGTGAAGATTCCCCGCCGGCCCAATGAGGACGATTCGCTCGCAGGCAAACCTGCGCTTCAGCAAAAGATCGACGGGTTGCCGCCCTTGAGCCGCGCCACCGGATCGAGCGACGAGGCAATTCTGGGCCGGTTGAGAATGCTGGCTTCGGTGGACGAGAGCACGGGTGACATTTTCAAGGTGCTTGAACAGACCGGCCAGCTCGAGAAAACGCTGGTCATCCTCACCAGCGATCACGGTTACTTTTACGGTGAGCACGGTTTGAGCGTGGAGCGGCGGCTCGCTTACGAGGAAACCATCCGGATACCCCTTTTGATGCGCTATCCGGCACTCATCAAAGCGGGACAAAAACGCGATCAGCTCGTCACGACCTTGGATTTCGCCCCGACGCTGCTCGAGCTGGGCCGAGCCGGAGAAGGAAAGGGGCTGCAGGGGCACTCCCTGGTGCCATTGCTGAAAGAAAACGGGCCTGAACTTCGCGAGGCTTTCCTCATCGAATATTATACCGACAAGGTTTTCCCCCGGATCAGAAACATGGGCTATCAGGCCGTCCGCACGCACGACTGGAAATATATCCACTATGTGGACATGGAGGGCATGGATGAGCTGTACGATTTGAACCGTGATCCCTATGAAATGCGCAATCGGATTGCCGACAAAGTCATGGCGGAACCGCTGAAAAAAATGAAGGAAACCCTGGCTGATCAGCTTCGGGTCACCGGCGGAACCGACCGGAAACCTTTGCGGTAGGTCCGGTGCCCGGCTGCAAGAAGAACACCTGTCCTTCCCATGAAAAACATCCTGCTGGCAATGGCCATTCTCAGCCTGTTTCCCGCCGTGGCTGACGCCCAGGCGTGGGCAAAACCCAAACTCGAACGCTCGCCGCGCCATCTCGAGTGGGTCACGCTGAAGCATGGCAACCGCGAAGTGGCGTGTTACATCGGTTACCCGGATAACAAGGAAAAGGACACCGTGGTGGAGGTGATTCATGACGTATGGGGACTGTCAGAGTGGGCCCGCGGCGAGGTTGACGATTTTGCGGCTGCCGGCTACATCGCCGTGGCTCCGGATCTGCTGTGGGGCAGCGGACCAAGGGGAGGAGGAACGGCGGAGTTTTCAAATGATGAAATTCCGCTGGCCATGCGCGCGTTGCCGGGGGAGCGGATCACGGGCGATTTGAATGCGGCCGTCGATTACGCGGGCAAGCTGCCGGCCGGAAATGGCAAGGTGGTGGTCGCGGGCTTTTGCTGGGGCGGAAGCGAGACTTTCCGTTTTGCCACGAATAATCCGACCCTCCGGGCCGCGCTGGTGTTTTATGGTGACGCACCCGATGACGCTGCCGCGCTTGCGCGCATCACCTGCCCGGTTCTGG
>CAZOXB010000031.1:0-22900 GCA_964583635.1 uncultured Opitutaceae bacterium
CCATCGTCGTGGCGGGTGAAAGAGCCCGGTGCGGTCTCGCGGCAGAGATCGCAGTCAATGCACTGCTGATCCACGTAGAATTTACCGGGAACATTGTTGCCCCACTTGTCTGCTTTGTTGGCCATGGCGGATAGGCGGAAAAAACCGGGACAGGCGGTCCTGTCAAGCCCACCTCCTCGGAGGGCCGGCGTCATCGCACCCGGCCCACAGCTTGCCAAGCAGCTCAAATTTGGCAAGAAAACGGACTGGCTGAACGTTTCACCGTCCTTTTTCGAACCGGCAATTTGCGGTACGAGGGCGGAGTTTCATGACTATTTCGCTGCTTTTCAGGGGTGTGCGCTTGTGTTTGCAGGGCGCGTTGTCAGCCTGTATCAGAAATGCTTTCCGACCGGTCCTATTTGCGGGACGATCACCGCGGCCAAACCACTTCCGTGCTCGTCTGGCTTGTTTCGTCCCTTGCTGCGGGATTTGTGGTCCAGCTCGCCCTTCACCGGATCTTCTCCGAAACCACGGGGCAGATTTTTGATGCCCTATTCGAACTTAGCATAGACGGATTGCAACACGGGCAGGTGTGGGGATTGCTGAGTTACGGCTTCCTCCATGATACCGGACCGCTGGTCCTGCTGCATCTTCTCGTCAACTGTGTGCTTACCTGGATCGTGGGACGGGAATTGCTCCCGATCTTGGGGTCGCGCGGATTTCTGGCTTTCTGGTTCCTTGCGCTCCTGATGGGCGGGCTCCTGTGGGCGGCGACCAATTGGCGTTTCCACGGCAGCCTGATTGGCGCGTCGTCCGCGGTTGCGGGCTTGATCGCCCTGCATGGCCTGATCAATCCGAATCAGCGCATCAGCCTGCTGGTCCTGTTTGTACCGGTGACGTTCCTCATGAAGCATGCGGTGCTGACCCTGCTGGGCGTGGAACTGGTCGGGTTTTTCGCCTTTGAACTGGTCGGAAAGGCATCCGGGTTTGGCTGGGCTCATTCCGCGCATCTCGGAGGCATGTTTGCCGCCTGGATTTACTTCCGCCTGGTCTACCGGCGCGAATGGCGCAACCCCGACGGGCGCGTCGAAATGGAATTGCCCAAGTGGTTCAAACGCCCCGCGACGGAACAGCCGGCATCCGTTCCGGTGAAGGTGGAATCCTTCAGCCGTGAGGACCTCAAGGCCGAGGTGGATCGTATTCTCGACAAGATCAACAGCGAGGGCTTCAGCGCCCTGACCCCGGAAGAGCGGCAGGTGCTGGACAGTGCGCGGGACATGCTCAGCAGGCCGTGAGCGTGCGGCACGAACGCCCGCGTCCGCATGCAACCTTTTCCCTCCGCGTGTTTCCAATTTCATCCGTGATGACCGCTCCGCTCCGACTTCCGATTTCCCTGCTCTGGCTGCTCCTGCTGATTCCCGGCGCAGTGGTTTCCGCGCAATCGAAATCCGATCGTACGCTTTCCACACCGACAACCCAGACGAAGGAGGTTCAGTTCCTCGTCAAGCTGCTCGAGGAGGTCCATTACAACCGCGACGCGGTGAAACCGAAGGACTATGGGGCATTGATCGGTGACTTCATGGGCGAGCTCGACGGCGCGCATATGTTCTTCCTGGAATCGGACAAGACCGCCTTCGCCACGGCAAACTCGGCGGACAGCCTTTACTGGAACATCTCGACCATCGGCAAGATCGACTACGCATACCAGATCTTCAAGGTTTACGAGGAACGCACGAATGCACGCATTGCCTGGATCTTCGAAGAACTCCAGAAGCCAATCGACCTGACCACGCCCGAAACCTATGCTCTCGACCGCAGCAAGGTGAGCTGGCCCGCCAGCGCCGAGGAGGCCGATGAATTGTGGCGGCGGCGGCTGAAGTTCGAGATCGTGGACCACGTTCTCGGCAAGAAAGACCTCGCTCCCGAGGCCGCTCTCGAGTCCGCCAGAGCCAGGATCCACAAGCGCTATGAACGCATGCAGAAGAACATCGCCGAAATCGATGCGGGGGATCTCGCGGAGATGTTCCTCGGCACGCTGGCGCGGATGTATGATCCCCACTCCACCTACTTCTCCGCCGATACCTTCGAGGACTTCAACATCCAGATGCGCCTGCACCTGGTGGGCATCGGCGCCATGCTTTCGCTCGAGGACGACCAATGCGTCATCAAGGAAATCGTTCCGGGAGGCCCGGCCGACCTGAGCAAGCAGGTCAAGCCGAACGACAAGATCATCGCCGTGGCCCAGCAGGGTACGGAACCGATCGAGGTGATCGGCATGAAGCTCCGCAAGATCGTCGACATGATCCGCGGCACGAAGGGCACGCCGGTTCATCTTTCGATCCAGCCGGGCGACGCGACGGACTCCTCCGTGCGCAAGGAGATCACGCTCATCCGCGATGTCGTGAAGCTCGACTCCGCCCGCGCCTTTGGCGCCATCTTCGAGGTTCCCGACGCCAATGGCGTGATCTTGCCCCTGGGGGTCATCAGCCTGCCTCAGTTCTACGGTCCCGACCCCGGCGACAATTCACCCGACCAGCCGTCCGCCACCGCCGACGTGGCCAAGTTGATCGAGAAGCTGACCGCCAGCGGCATCAAGGGACTCGTACTCGATCTTCGGCGCAATGGCGGCGGTCTGCTCTCGGAGGCGATCGATTTGACGGGGCTCTTCATCAAAAAGGGCCCGGTGGTCCAGGTCCGCTCCTACTTCGGAGATGTGAAGGTCGATGACGATGAGGATCCCCGGGTCGCCTACAATGGCCCCCTGGCCGTCCTGGTCTCCCGCTTCAGCGCATCGGCCTCCGAAATCGTCGCGGGTGCCCTGCAGAACTATGGGCGCGGCATTGTCATCGGCGACAGCTCCACCCACGGCAAGGGCACCGTGCAGACCGTGGTTGAAATGAAGAACATCGTTCCCGGCATGGTCCGTTCTCCCTTCCGGATGGGTGCCGCAAAATTCACCGTGCAGAAATTCTATCTGCCCAACGGTTCGTCCACCCAGTTGAAGGGCGTGATTCCCGACGTCATTCTGCCGTCCATCGACCTGAAGGTCGGCGAAAAGGAACTGCCCCACGCCCTGATCTGGGACGAAATCAGCACCAGCCATTTCGAAGGGCATCCTCTCGACCCGCGCGTACTGTCTCCCCTGCGTGAGAAAAGTCTGGCGCGGCAGGCCACGCTCGAGGAATTCGCCTATCTGCGCAAGAACATCGATTTCTACAAGGCCAGGCAGGACGTTAAGGCAATTTCCCTCAATCTCGCCGATCGCCGCCGCACCAAGGAAACCGACGATGCCTTCCGCAAGGAAATGCTGGCCGAACGCGCACTTCTGGCGAAGGGGGATTTCAAGTTCACGGAGGTTCTCCTGGCGCCGCCGCCACCGCCGCGCATCAAGGCCGCACCCAGCCCCGACTCCGACGAGGAGGCAGATCCCGCCGACCCCGACCTGGACGACGAGGGCCAGCATTTCACGAAGGTGGACATCCACCTTCGCGAAGGCCTGCGCATCCTCTCGGATGCGGTCACGCTCGGGGAGAATCGTGAACTCTGGGCATCGGACCACGCCCCGCTGACAGCCCTGGTCGACAAGAAAGGCTGAAGAACTGAAAGGCGGAAAGGCTGAAGTCGGACGGCACAGATCAGCGGTGACGACGGACATCCGAGTTCCGATCGCTGGCCTCTGTTTTCCGTGCTGACTTCTGCCGTCTGACCTCCGACCTCTGGAATTCCGCCCTTCCGCCTTTCAGTTCTTCAGCCTTTCAGCCCTTCAGTCTTCCCTCCCTCCCTCATGCCACGCGCCCTGATCCTCCTCGCCGACGGCTTTGAAGAACTTGAAATGATCGCGCCGCTCGACCTGCTGCGGCGCGCTGGCGTCGAGGTGACGGTCGCCTCCGTTGGCGAGGGCATCCACGTCACCGGCCGTTGTGGCTTGATCGTCCACGGCGACACATCGCTCGCCGCCATCGAGGCGAATGCCAGTTTCGACCTCCTGCTTCTGCCCGGCGGTCCGGGCGTCAGGATTCTGCGCGCAAATTCACGCGTCCGTGCCCGTGTGCTGGCCCAGCATGCCGCCGGGCGATGGATCGCCGCCATCTGCGCGGCACCCACGGTGCTCAACGATGCCGGCATCCTGTCCGGGCGACGCTACACGGCCCATGCTTCGGTCGCCAACGAGTTGACCGCCCTGCTGGCGGAGGAGCGTGTGGTCGTGGACGGACACCTTGTCACCTCCCGTGGAGCAGGCACTGCCGTGGATTTTGGCCTTAAGCTGGTGGAGCACCTCGTTTCGCCCGCCAAGGCGCGCGAAATTTCCGACTCGATCCACGCCTGACGGAGGACGGTTGCCCCGGGAACCGGTCTCCGCCGCGATCCTCCCTTCGTAGATTTACGCCGTTGGCAACGGGAGGGTTGCCGCCCGCGATGGGCATGCATTGCATGGCCATGGTTCATTCCGCACCAAAACCGCCCTCCGTCATGTCGTGAATTCCGTCCCGCCGATAAACGCCACGGCAATTCGAGTCGAAGCAATATCCAAACGGTATCGCCTCCGTCCACTCCGTCGTGCGGACACGCTTCGCGATGCCTTGGTCCGTCGTGCCTCCGCCTGGGGCTCGCGCCTGCGGGGAAGCGGTGGCCCGACCGATGAATCGGGGGAGTTCTGGGCGCTTCGCGATGTCACATTCGAGGTCCAATGCGGCGAGGTTGTCGGGATCATCGGGCGCAACGGTTCCGGCAAATCCACCCTGCTCAAGATTCTCTCCCGCGTCACGGAGCCCACCTCGGGATCCGCCACGCTCCAAGGTCGCGTCGCCTCGCTGTTGGAAGTCGGAACAGGGTTCCATCCCGAGTTGAGCGGACGGGAGAATGTCTTTCTCAACGGAGCGATCCTCGGCCTGACCCGCGCCGAGATTCGCAGCCGCTTCGACGAGATCGTGGCCTTTGCCGAGGTGGAACGCTTCCTGGACACGCCGGTCAAACACTACTCGAGCGGCATGCAGGTGCGCCTGGCCTTCTCCGTGGCGGCCCATCTCGAGCCGGAAATACTCATTGTGGATGAAGTGCTGGCGGTCGGTGACATCGCCTTCCAGAAAAAGTGTCTGGGGAAAATGGGCGAGTTTTCGGCCGCGAAGGCCGGCCGGACAGTCCTCTTCGTCAGCCACAACCTGAGCGTTGTGCGGCAGCTCTGCCGGTCGGCCCTGCTCCTGGAGAACGGGCGCATCGTTTCCCGCGGCGCCACCGCGGGGGTGATCGACGACTACACCCGCAGCCTCTCGACCCAGGGTCCGGCAGCCGTACCGGCCGCGGATGCCGGCGCGCACGCGCGTATCATGGACGTCCTGGTGGAAAATGAGCGTGGCACGCCGGTGGTCGAGGTCGCGGTGGGTGAAACCTGGCGGACCCGCGTCCGGTTTCGCATCGAACCTAGAAGCCTGCAGCACGTCATTGTCGCTGTGGGGCTGCTGGCCAGCGATGGGAGCCCGGTGCAGACGACCTGGAGCGCGCCGCAGACGCTGCCGCCGGGCGATTACGAGGCCGTGTTCACCCAGAAGGAGGTCCAACTGGAGGCCGGAACCTACTCGTTGCTGATCGGATTGAGCGAGCGCGAACGCACCCTTCAGCAGTTTGAAGCGGCCCGCCTGCACATCGACGGGGAACGCACGTTCGGTTATTTTCCGGCGACCTCCGGAGTCGGCACCGTCCTGAACGGCATGAGCGTGGATCTTCAGCGCCTGCCATGATCATCACCCGACTCACCGGCGGTCTGGGCAACCAGATGTTTCAATATGCAGCCGGCCTGGCGCTGGCGGAACGGCGGCGCACGGTGCTGAAGCTGGACGTGGGCTGGTTTCGTGAAACGAATGAATGGGCCAGCCACGGACGCTATTCCCTCGACGGGTTTCTTCTGCCGGCGCATTTCGGCACCAGGGAGGAGATGGAACGGGCAACAGGCGTCGACCTCACCCGCAGCGAACGGGCCAGCCTCGCACTCGCGCGCCTGTTTCATTTTCGTCAGTACGAAAACCGGCTGCGGACAGTCGCGCGGGTTTATCGTCCGGTGTCATTCCGATATTCCGCCGATTTCACGTCACTTCCCGACGGCACCTATCTCGACGGGCTCTTTCAGTCGGAACTCTATTTCCGGCCTTCGCAGGCGGAGGTGCGGCGCCACTTTTCGTTTCGCTTTCCGCTCTCACCCGCCGCGACCTCGGCTCTCGCCGCGATCCGTGCCGCGCCGTCCGCTTTCCTGCATGTCCGCCGGGGTGACTACGTCTCCGATCCGCGTTTCAGCCGCGACCTGGGTGTGCTTGACGCTGCCTACTACCGGGCTGCCGTTGCGCGTCTGCTATCGCTCCAGCCCGCGGTCAGGCTTCATGTTTTTTCCGATGATCCGGCGGCAGCGGCGGCCCTGCTCCGGGACGTAGCGGACTTCACGTTCGTGGATCCCGGCAGGCAGATGTCCGTCCACGAAGCCCTTCAGCTGATGGCGTCCTGCGATCACGGCATCGTCGCGAACAGCTCATTCTCGTGGTGGGCGGCATGGCTGCTCGGCAATCCGCAGAAGACGGTCATCGCTCCAACTCCCTGGTATGCGGGTGGGAGCCACGATACCTCCGATGTGATCCCGCCGGAGTGGATTCGGCAGGCCGCCGGCTTTGCGAGGTAGCGTCCCTTCGTCCGCTGTCATGCGCATCGCGTTTCTCTCCACCGTCTATGGCTACCCGCTGAGCGGAGCCGACAGCCTGTGGACAGGCGCCTGCGAAATGGCGCTGGCGCGAGGAGACTCGGTATTCATCGGGGTGGCCGCCCAGGTGGCGGCGCATTCGAGAGTCCAGCACATGATCCAGGCCGGAGCCCAATTCTTTGCCACCGCCACCCCGGGCATCCCACGCGACCGGATTGACCACGTCCATCGCAAGATCGATCTCGTTGCCGGATCCTCCGGCAGCCTGATCTCCGGACTCCGGAAGTTCCGTCCAGACCACGTGATCTTCAGCTGTGGCGGAACCTACGACCTGGTCCGGGAAGGGCGCACCCTCGAGTACCTCCGAGCCCAGCGCGTCCCGTACTCGGTGATCGCCAACTGGCAGACCGAGACGCCGCATCTCAGCCCGGTTGACATGAAGCGCGCCCGGGCGGGTTTCCGCGATGCCGCGCAGCTCTTCTTTGTCTCCCATCGCAACCTCGCCATCACGCGAAGGCACCTCCGGATGTCGCTGCCCCAGGCCGCCCTGATTCAATGTCCCCTCCGGCTGCCTCCGGACGGCGGATCCCCCTGGCCGTCCCTGGAGACACCCTCATTCGCCGCGGTGGCCCGGCTCGAACCGGTGAAAGGGCTCGACTTGCTGCTCCCGGCGCTGACCCGCAGCCCGGGGCTGGGAGTGCCCTGGCGGCTCAACGTCTACGGCGAGGGCCCTGACAGCGGGGATCTCAAGCGGCAGGCCCGCCAGCTCGGCCTGGCCGAGCGGGTGTGCTTTCGCGGCTTCGTTGCCAGCCTCGACGAGATCTGGAGGGAGAATCATTGCCTGATCTCGGCCTCTCGCGATGAGGGGTTGCCCACCGTAATGATCGAAGCGCTCCTCTACGGTCGTCCGGTGATCGCAACGCGGGTGGGCGCCGCTGAAGAGTGGATTGAGGAGGGAAAGACCGGATTCATCTGCGCCCCCCATTCCGTCGAAGCCCTCGCCCTTGCCATCGATACCGCCTGGCTGGCCCGCCCGCGTTGGCCGGAAATGGGCCGGTTCGCACACGAAAGCGTCCACCAGAAGCACCGGCCCGGCGATGTCCTGCGCCTGTTGCAGCCAGGCTATGCCGTGCTTTGAATCCCCGGACATCGTGAAGATCTCCGTCATCATTCCCACCCGCAACCCCGATCCCGTCTCCCTTGGACGCGTGGTCGATGCGCTGGCAATCCAGACACTGCCGCCGTCGCATTGGGAGGTCGTGCTGGTCGACAACGGATCGACGGCACCCGTATTGATGGATCGACTGCCAATCATCCCGGCGCCGGCACGCCGAATCGCGGAACCCTGCCCCGGATTGAGCCGCGCCCGCCTCGCCGGCATTTCCGGCGCCCGCGGCCGCCTCCTCGTGTTTGTCGACGACGATGTCCTCCTGGCCGCGGATTATCTTGAAACCGCCTGGTCGATCTTTGCCCGCAACCCGGCCCTCGGCACGGCGGGCGGCCGCATCCTGCCGGAATTCTCCGCGTCTCCACCCGCCTGGTTCGGGGAGTTTTCCGGATTGCTTGCACTTCGCTCTCCCTCCCTGTCCGACGTGACCTGGTCGCATCTGCCGGTTGCCGCCCAAAGTCCGCCAAGAATCCCGCCGCCCGCATCGCCTTCGGAACCGGTCCAACTTCCCGTCTGGCTGCCGAATGGAGCCGGGCTGGTGGCACGCCGCGAGGCCGCGTTGGCGTGGATCACGGCAGCAGACCGGAATTCCACCGCGCCGGAAATCACCGATCGCACGGGAGAATCGTTCGCTTCCGGCGGAGACCAGGACATGGTTCTCAGCGCCCTGCGAGCGGGCTGGCACACGGGATATTTTCCCGCGCTCGTCGTGCGCCATCTGATTCCAGCCGCGCGTCTGCGGAAGACCTACCTCGCGCGCCTCAACCACGGCATTCAGCGGTCCTGGGTGCATGTGCTGCACCGGCACGGGATCAATCCGTGGGCGCCCATCCCGCGCTGGACGGCACCCCTGCGGAAGGCTCGTGCCTACCTGCGAACCAGGGCTTGGAAATCCCCTGCCCATCAGATCCGCTGGCGCGGCCTTTGCGGACGCTTCGACGGACTGGCCGATCTCGGCGCGCGGGCACACCCGCTTCCCTCCCCCCCCTGAGCCATGCCGGACCCCGCCTTCATCTGGACCCGTCCGGGTCACTGGCTCTACCAACTCTGGTTTCGTCCCAAGGCCGGCCTCGAGCGATCCCTGCGCGAGGGCGGACCGTTCGAGCAATGGAGAACCCGACGGGCACGCGGGGCGATGCGTGTCGCCGCGGGGAGCCTTCCGGCGATACCCGTGCGCGCCCCGCATCATGACGAGCCCTGCCTTGTGTTCCTGACCGGTAGCCGGTACTGGGAGCAGACCGCCTTCTGCCTTCGCTCGCTCCAGGTCCAGACACCCGGAAAAATGTGGCCGGTGATCGTCGTCGACGACGACACCCTGCAGTCGCACGAGCGCTCCGCACTCGAAGCCGCATTTCCCGGCATGCCGGTCGCGGGCGGCGCTCGCCTCCGCGACGCACTTGACGCCACTCTGCCCCGCGGACAATTCCCCGCCCTGCGCTCACACCGGGAATCGTTCGTCCTGCTTCGGAAGCTCACCGATGTCCACGCGGCCCGTCCCGGCGCGAACCTCTTCCTGGATGCCGACATGTTGTTCCACCGGCGTCCGGATGCCCTGTTGGAATGGATTGGGAATCCCGCCCAGCCCCTGGTCATGACCGATTGCAAGGAATCCTACGGTTACGACCGCGCACGTTTGTCCGCGCTGACCGCCGCGCCCCTGCCGCCCCGCGTGAATACCGGCGTCTGCGGGCTGGTTTCCGCGCGGATCGATTGGGACCGGATGGAGCATTGGACGCGACTCCTGCTGGAGACCCGCGGTTCCAGCTATTTCCTCGAGCAGGCGCTCGTCGCACTGCTGCTCAGCAATTCACCCCATCGCTTCCTTTCCGCCACCGACTATGTCGTGGGGCCCAGCCCCCGGGAGATCCTTGCCCCCCGTGCCTGCCTTCACCATTTCGTTGCCCTCACAAAGCGCGACTATTTCCGGCATGCCTGGCGGCCCTATGCAACCGCGACCCCGGGCGCCCCCGCCTGCCTCGCCTGAGCCATGCCCCGCGTTCACGTATTCGTACCCACCTACCGCCGGGGACCGATGCTTCGGCGCGCACTCCAAAGCTTGTGCGCGCAAACGTTCACCGACTGGTCCGCCTGCGTCCATAACGATGATCCCGCCGACTCCCTGCCCGCCCGGCTGGTGGCAACCCTCGCCGATCCGCGCATCCGCCTCGTCACCCACGAGGCCAATCTGGGCGGCGTCAGGGCGTTCAACCGCGGCCTGGGCGGCATCTCCGCCCCGGTGGATTTTGTCTCCATCCTCGAGGATGACGCAACTTGGGAGCCTTCTTTCCTCGGCACCCTGGCGCACGCGCTCGACCACCATCCTGCCGCCCATCTCGCCTGGTGCAACCAACGCATCGTGGTCGAATCACCCGACGGCAGTCTGACCGAAACCGGTCGCACGGTCCACCCCGGCGAATCCGGGCGGGACATGTCTCCGCGGATGGTTCCCTGGGGAGACCTGAGGCAGGCCACCGGTGCACTGATGGCAAACGGCGCGATGCTTGTGCGACGTCGCAGTCTTCCCGGCCCCACACCGGAGGACATTCCCTTCAGCGGAATGGAAGCGGTGCGGGAGCGCCTCATGCGGCATCCGATGCTGTTTGTTCCGGAGGCGCTCGCCACCTTCACCCGCACGCGGACCTCGGCGCGTGACGGCGACGCCCGCCGCTGGGGCGAAATTCAGACCCTGTTGCTGGCGACCTTCGTGCGTAACGCCCACATGGATACAGCATCTCTCGAAGGATTCTGGAACCACCTCCGCCGGCAGGCGCCACCGCCGACGAACCTCGTGTTGCACGCGGCGCTTGGCGGCACCGGCTGCCGATGTCTGGCCGCCGGGGCGAAACCGATCGACTGGCTCCGTTACCTCAGGACCTGGATTGGCAGGCCTCTGGGAGCGTGGCGCTGCCTGCGCGCCCGTTCGCGTCACCCCGGCTGGTGGACGGCATTGGACACCGCCACCCGTGAGCGTTTTGCTGAAGCACGGCAGATTGCCTCCCCTGACCGCCATGACTCCCGCTCCTGACGTCAGCATCATCATCCCCTGCCACAACGCCGAACCCTGGCTCGCCGCGTGCGTGGAGTCCGTGCTTCCACACGCCGGCTTCACCCGGGAGATCATTATTGTCGACGACGGCTCCACGGATGGTTCCCGGCAGGTTGCCGAACGATTTCTCAACGCCGACATTCATCTTTTCACGCAGCCCCGGAAAAGCCCGGGTGCCGCCCGCAACCGGGGGATTGCCGAGAGCCGCGGAGCGTGGATCCAGTTCCTCGACGCCGATGATCTCCTCGGTCCCGGAAAAATCGCGCACCAGTTGTCCGTGCTGCGCGCTTCGCCATCCGGCACGGTAGCGAGCAGCGGCTGGAGCCGTTTCTACGGGGATTTCATCCCGCGGCAAAGTCATCCGGTCGAATCCACGACCGCCCGGGACTATGTGCCCGCCTGGCTTTTCCTGCGCGTCCAGGCCGCGACTGGCTGCATGATGCACCCGGCTGCCTGGCTGGCACCCCGGTCGCTCGTGCTCCAGGCCGGCCCTTGGGACGATCAGCTCACGCCCAACGACGACGGCGAATATTTTGCCCGTGTACTCGCCCGTGCGTCGGGAATACGCTATGTCGCGGACGCCCACACGCACTACCGGTCCGGCCTGTCCGGCAGCATGTCGAGCGCCCGGAGCGAGTCGCGCATGCGCGCGATGCATCGTTCCGCCCTGCGGTTTGCGGAGACATTGCTCGGCTGCGACCAGTCCCCCGAAACCTTGGCCGCCCTGAGCGAAATGTGGGAGCGGGTCCGGTTTGAGTTGTATCCGGAAACCCCCTCGCTCAGCGACGATGCTGCGCGACGCGCCCGCGAGGATGGTTTCCAGCCCCGTACCAAGCTGCCCTGTGGCCCGCGCCTGAAATGGCTCCGCGCGCTGGGTGCATGGAGGCTGGCGCGCCGGCTTCAGGTGCGTTTTCGTTGAAGACACTCGCTGCATCCATGCCCACGCCGCGATCAGTCTGCCTCGTCTCTCCGCATCACCTGAGCAACAATCCCCGCTTGGTGAAGGAAGCCACCGCCCTGCACGCCAGCGGCCTCGCCGTCACGGTGATCCACGGCCTGGTTCAGCCGCACCTCGCCTCCGAGGACGCCGCCATCGCCTCCGCACACGGCTGGTACGCGCAGCCGGTCGACTGGCGGCGGCGTGCCCGGTCGTTGTTGGCAGAGATGAATCACCGCATCGCCCGCGTTCTTCTGCGCGGTCTCCGCACCCCATCGCTTTCGCTGGCCGCCCGCGCCGAACATCGCGCCCTCCATGCTCTGGCTGCCGCCGCCCGGGGCGTTCATGCCAGCCTCTACATCGGCCATACACCCGCGGGTCTTTGTGCGGCTGCCGCCGCCGCACACCGAAACCAAGGACTCCTCGGCTTCGACGCCGAGGACTTCCACCCGGCGGAAACCGGCTGCGTCGTGCAGGACGCCTGGCGACGGCGCGGCCTGCACACCATCGAGAGCAACCTGCTCCCGTCGTGTGCCTCCCTCACCGCATCATCCCCGTTGATCAGTGAGCGGTACGCATCCGCCTATGGCGTTCGCGCCCCCACGGTCGTGCTCAATGCCTTTCCGCGCAGCCAGGCACCGGCGTCGCCCCAGGCAGCCGTCCGCGACAACAGCCGGCGGCCGCGCCTCTATTGGTTCTCGCAGACCATCGGGCACGGTCGGGGACTCGAGGAGCTTGTCCTCGTCCTCGGCCGCACGAGAAACAGGTGCGACCTTTTCCTGCGCGGCACGCCGGAGAACGGCTTCGTGGACGCACTCCAGCGGCAAGCCGCGCGGGCGCGATTCGGCGGGCGGATTCACCTGCTTCCCCGGGCTCCCTCCTCGGAGATG
The DNA here is from genome assembly GCA_964583635.1 of uncultured Opitutaceae bacterium. Classification (GTDB taxonomy): domain Bacteria; phylum Verrucomicrobiota; class Verrucomicrobiia; order Opitutales; family Opitutaceae; genus UBA6669. The sequence continues at coordinate 12,700 of CAZOXB010000031.1, forward strand.
GTCCGGCTCTGCGCCCCCTACGATCTCGGCCTCGCATTGGAAAAACCCGTGCCCCTCAACCGCGACCTCTGCCTGACCAACAAGCTGTTCGCCTACCTGCTCGCCGGATTGCCCCTTGCGTACACGCCCACGCGGGCGCAGCGCAGCTTTGCGGCCACGCTCGGACCCGCCGCCATGCAGCTCGACCTGCTTGAACCGGACGCAGCCGCCGCAGCGCTGGATGCCTTTCTCGACGACGTCCCACGGCAACAGCAGGCCCGCGCCCATGCCTGGTCATTGGGGCATGGTTCCCATTGTTGGGAGGTCGAGCAACGCACCCTGATTGCCGAAGTGAACGCCGCACTGGCACGTCCTGCCCGGCTGATCCCCCGGATATGAAGCGGCTCCTGATTCTTTCGCCGCGATGGATTCCCCTCACCGCCCCGGATCTGCAGCGGGTCCGGATGAGCCTTCCCCATTACCGCAACCACGGCTGGGAGCCCGTGATCCTCTGCGTGGACGCGGAGTTCGCCGGTGGACCGCGCGAACCGGAGCTCGCCCTCACGATACCGGATGACGTCAGAACGTACCGCAGCCGGGCGTTGCCGCGCCGGCTGACCCGTCTTGCCGGCGTGGGAAGCCTCGGACTTCGGTCATGGCGCCATCTCTGGCGCGCCGGGCTCGAGATCATTTCACGGGAGAAGATCGATCTCGTTTTCGTGTCCACCACGGAGTTCATCGCCTGCCATGTGGCGCGGCGGTGGAAACTCGCGACCGGGGTGCCGTATGTGATCGACATCCAGGATCCCTGGATAACCAGCCACTACAAGGACACCGGCACAGCGCCACCCGGCGGATGGAAATTCCGATACTCCCAGTGGCTCGCCCACATTCTCGAAGAACGCTCCTACGCCGGGGCAGGCGGGTTCATCAGCGTCTCTCCGCGCTACATTGGCAATCTGCAGGAACGCTATCGCTGGATGCGCGACCGCCCGACCGCAACCGTGGTTTTCGGCGGCAGCGTGGACGACATGGCGGCCGGATCCCGGATCGCCAGTGCCATTTCGCCGCAGTTCACCCGGGCGCAGGGCGAAGTTCATCTCGTCTACACCGGAGCGGCCGGCCCGGTTGGAATACCGGCGCTCGATGCGCTCTTTCAGGCATTGGGCGAACTCACCCGCCGGCACGGCGACCGGGCGAGGCGCATCCATCTTCATTTCATCGGAACCAGTTACGGGAGCGAAAGAGACCCCGTCCCGACGATCCTGCCGCAGGCCGAACGCTGGGGCGTCACGGCCCAGGTTCATGAAAGACCCGCCCGGGTGAGTTACCTCGAGAGCCTGCAGTGGCAGGCGCAAAGTGACGCCCTGCTGCTCCTGGCATCCGCCGATCCTGCCTACTCACCCTCCAAGCTGTATCCGTATTTCCTTTCGGGAAAACCGATCCTGGCCCTGTTCCGTGAGGACAGCGGCCTGCGCCTCCTTCTCCAACCGCTTGGTGGCGCGGTGCTCGTCGGGCTGAATGCCGAAAATCCGGCCGGCACCCCGCAACCTTCCTCCGCGATTCTCTCCTTCCTCACGGCCGCCCTCGACGGCTTCCCGGAAGGCTCCGTTCCGCCACGCCACCCTACGTACTTCCACGATCACTACGGGGCACAAACGCTGACCCAGCGGCAATGCACGCTGTTTGACCAAGTTGCCGCCATCCGCCAACACTAGGGCATCAAGAAGAGAGCCTCAACAGTACCGGGATCAGGATGCCCAGCCCCTTCACCGGCGGGCCCGGCCCTCCCGTGGGCGTCATCCTTCCCGTCCCCATGAAACTCGCCGACTCCGAACCGACTCCGGATGTTGCGGCGGACTTGCCGGGGCCCGACTCATTGCTCACCGCGAGGAATGCAGCGCTGCTCTTTCGCAGCGGCATCATTGCCACGATCCTTCTTTGCGGATTTTTCGCGATATTCGCCAACGTGGAGGATCCAATCCACCGGTACCAGGGCTTGACGATACTGGTCCTTTCCCTGCTGCCGGGGTTGAGGTGGGCGCGGCGGCAGGAGAGCGCATTTCCGGTCTTCCAGACCTTCATGGTCACGGGATTGAACAGCTTTGCACTGCCCCTGCTGGGCGGGAGCGAATTGTTGCGCGTCTATCCGGTCGACAGCGTCACTGGTGCGGCCTGGGGGGTCATCATCTTCCAACTGTCCGCCATCACCTGCTATGAATGGGTGCAAGGCATCCCCAGGATCGGCCCTTGGTGGACGACGCCCGTGTTTGCCGGACCTGTTGGGCAATATCTTCGCATCGGGCTGGTCGTGACCACCCTTTACACCGCAATCGCCGGATTCACCGGCTGGATTCCCGCTGAGCTGAACAGCATCATACGCGCCGTCTGCTTTGGCGTCGGCACCTTGTGCGTCTTCCTTCTCAGCCGCGCCTGGGGTGCGGGGGACCTCATGGTGCGGGACCGCATTTTCTTCGCCATCGTGCTCGGGCTGCAGTCGCTCCTGTTGATCTCGACGCTCTTTCTCGTGAGCGGACTTTCGCTGCTGGTCCTCGCCTTGCTGGGCTACGTTTCCGGAGGAAAACGGATCCCGATCGTGACCTGCCTCCTGCTGTTCGCGTGCATGGCGGTGCTGCACAACGGCAAGAGCGCGATGCGCATGAAATACTGGGAGAACGAAGCCCCCCGCCCTGAACTCTGGGAGCTTCCTGCGTTCTTCTCGGAATGGATCCGGTTTGGCTTCGCACCCCGTTCCGCGTCCGCGGACGACACCCTTGCTTCGCGCAAACTGATCGAGCGCACCTCCCTGCTGCACATGCTGACCCTGGTGGTTGACGCCACACCTGCGCGGCAGCCGTTTCTCGACGGGGAAACCTATGCTCACATCCTTCCGCAGCTCGTGCCACGGATCTTCTGGCCGGACAAACCGGTCGGCCACGTCAGCACACACCGCCTCGCCACCTATTACGGACTTCAGGACGAGGAGAGCACGCTCAAGACGACGATCGGATTCGGCGTGATCGTGGAGGCCTTTGCCAACTTCGGATACATCGGCCTCATGGCGCTCGGCTGCGTGATCGGCGTCTGCACCAAGCTTGCCGGCGTCTGGACAAGGCATTCGCCCCTCATTTCCTATCCCGGGCTGCTGATGGTGCTGCTGCTGGCATGGTCGTTTCAAATCGAGCTGCCGCTGAGTGCGTGGATCGCCTCGCTTACCCAGGCGGCCGTCGCCGTTCTCGCCGTGCCATTCGCGCTGAAGCACCTCCTCGAGTGAGCGCCCCCCTCCAGTCTCCTGTCGCCGAATCACCACGCCTTGCGATCGTGGTTTCACACCCCACGCAGTATTACAGTCCCTGGTTCCGCTGGCTGCGGCAACGGGAGGGGATTCCGCTGCGTGTCTTCTATCTCTGGGACGCCGGCGTGAAGCCGACCCACGATCCGCACTTCAACCGCACCGTCGCATGGGATGTCGATCTCCTTTCGGGTTACGATCACGAGTTTGTTCCGAACACGTCGCCGAAGCCCACGACCGAACAGTTCTCGGGACTGCAGAATCCCGGACTCACGGGCCGCCTTTCCCGTTGGAAACCCGACGTGCTCCTGCTCTTCGGCTACGCCTACCGCAGCCACCTCCGAGTGCTCATCTGGGCCTGGCGCACACGCATACCGGTCGTGTTTCGCGGTGATTCGCATGTCCTCGGTCGCACCCTGCCCGGAGGACTTCACGGCGTGGTGAGGCGCGCGCTCTTCCGGCGTTTTGCCGGCGTCACCTTCGTCGGCAGGGCCAATCGCGAATACTTTCTCGCCCTCGGCATCCCCGAGTCGCGTCTGTTCTTTGCACCGCATGCCGTCGACCACGACCGGTTCAACCCGGACCTGCCGGAACATCGGCAGCGTGCCGACGCCTTTCGCAGGGACCTCGGCATCGCTCCGGACACCACGGTGGTTCTCTTCGCGGGAAAACTGATCGCCTCCAAGCAGCCGCTGATGTTGCTGAATGCCTTCATCGAACTCTCCCCCGGGAACACCGCCCTTGTATTTGTGGGTGACGGCGCCGAACAGACCGCCCTGCGGGCACGGGCGACTGATTCAGGATGCCTGGACAAGACCGTCTTTTTTGCTCCCTTCACAAATCAGTGCGACATGCCCTCGCGTTACCTCATCGCCTCGCTGTTTGTGCTGCCGTCGCGAGGACATTACGAAACGTGGGGCCTGGCCGTGCATGAAGCGATGATGATGGGGGTCCCCTGCCTCGTCAGCGACCGGGTGGGCTGCCAGCAGGATCTGGTGAGCGACGGGGAAACCGGCTGGGTGTTTTCTGCGGAGGACGGCGCATCGTTGCGAAGCGCCCTGTCCCGCGCCCTCCTCGACATCGCGTCGCGCCAAAACGCCCTGCGTCTGGCGGTTCTCCAACGAATTTCACGCTATACGTACGAACAGACTACAAAAGGGCTGAAACAGGCCCTGGCGGCGTCCCATTCCCCCTGATGCGCCTCACGCTTGTCATGGGATTTTTTCTGCCGGTTCCGGCGGTGACGGGAGGTGCCATGGAGAAGATCTGGAGCCGCCTCGGTGAGCGTTTTGCCAACCGCGGTCACGATGTCACCCTGGTATCGCGCACGTGGCCGGGCTTCGCGAATGTTGAAACCCAGGGGCGTCTCACTCATGTGCGCATCCCCGGCAGGGACCATACACGCTCGCTTCCCCGCAATCTTTGGCGCGACCTCTGCTGGGGTCGCCGGGTCGCCCGCGCCCTGCCGCCCTCCGATCTGGTGGTCTGCAACACCGTTTCCCTGCCCCTCCTCATCGCCGGTCGGCGCCCTGACCTTGGACGGGTTGCCGTCGTCCTCGGACGCATGCCAAAGGGACAGGTTCGCTTCTATCGCAAGGTCGATCTGATCCTGGCCACGTCGCAAGCCGTGGCCGACAAGGCGACCTCAGAGGATCGTGGCGCAGCCGGGCGCATTGCCATCATACGACAATCGATCGACTGGCACGGCCTGAAACAGCAGTCCCGGCAATCGTTCGAGCCCAATCGTCCACTGACGATCGGTTACGTGGGACGGATCCATCCGGAAAAGGGTCTCGAAATCCTGCTTGATGCAGCCGTCCGGCTCCGAAATCGCGAGGCCGCACTCCCCCCCTGGAAACTGGTCGTGATGGGCCCGGCCAACGTCACCGAGGGAGGCGGTGGAGCCTCATACGTGGCGTCATTGAAAGACCGATACGTCTCCCGGCTTCACGAGCGTCTCGAGTTCCGGCCTCCGATCTATGACCAGGCGGAGCTGAGCCGCGTCTACGGCACCCTCGACATCTTCTGCTACCCCAGCGTTGCCGCGCGGGGGGAGGGACTCAGCGTCGCTCCGTTGGAAGCTATGGCCGCCGGAGCAGTGCCCGTCCTGTCGCGCCTCGATTGCTATCGCGACGTGCTCATGCCTGGACACAACGGTTTCCAGTTTGACCACACGGCCGGAGACAGCCGGCAACAGTTGGAAGACTCTCTTTTCCGGCTCATGATCAACCCGGGCCTGAGATCGCAGATGTCCGGGAACGCGATGGAAAGCGTCGCCCGCTACGACTTCGACGCGACAGTCGACGATCTGCTGGCGCACTTTGCGCGGTTGACCGGCCTGCCGGCCGCTCCGTAGCGTGTCTAACCCACGATGACCATTTGCCATATCGTCGCGAGCCTGGATCCCCGGCACGGTGGCCCTAGCAAGGCGGTGCGGGCACTGGCCAGCGCCCAGGCTGCGCTGGGCAGTCGAGTCGAACTCCTGACCGCGGGATCATCGGGCCGGGTTGACAGCCAGGGCAACCTGACGGTGCGCACGCTGCGCGGTGGATGGCCCGCCGCGCTGTGTCCCATTCCTGGATTGTACGGCGCACTCAAGACGCTCCAGCCCGACGTGGTGCACGCCCACGGGCTCTGGCTGCGACCGCTCCACATCGCGCATCTTTACACGAAGCACGCCGGTATCCCGCTGGTGTTGTCGCCAAGGGGCATGATGTCCCCCTGGGCCTGGCGTCACCATCGTTGGAACAAGGCCCTCGCGGAAAAATTCATCCATCCCGGGGCCTTCGCCGCGGTCGCCGGATGGCACGCCACCAGTGCCGAGGAGGCCCAGGACATCCGCGACCATGGGTTCATCCAGCCCGTGTGCATGGCTCCTTTGGGGGTGGATGTTCCCACCGGCGACGAACTCGCCAGCGCCAAGGCCCAGTGGAACGAAATCAGTCCAGCGACGTGCGCTCACCGCACGGCCCTCTTTTACTCGCGGTTTCATGGCAAGAAGCGTGTCATTGAGCTGATCGACCTCTGGCTCGATGTGGCTCCGAGGGACTGGATGCTCCTCCTCATCGGGATACCCGAGCAATATTCCGTGCGCGACCTGCGCGGATACATTTATCGCGCGGGAGGTTCGGACCGCATCGAGGTTCATGACGGCGCGGGACGTCCGCCACCCTACCCCGCCGCTTCCCTCTGCCTCCTGCCATCCCATTCCGAAAACTTCGGCATGGTGGTGGCCGAGGCCCTTGCAGCCGGCGTGCCGGCCTTGGTGACCGACAGCACCCCATGGAAATCGCTGGGGACGGAAGGTGCAGGCTGGTGCGTCTCATGGGCCGACTATCCCCGCACGCTTCGCGCAGCACTGGCGGAAACTCCTGAACAGCTCGCTTTCCGCGGCGAGCGGGCGCGGGCATGGGCGTCGAAGGCCTTCTCCTGGTCGGTGGGTGGACGAATGCTGGAGGCCTTCTATGCCGGGCTTCGGCAGGCCCGGGCAACCGCATCATGATCACGCCGGGGACGTTCCTTCCGCCAGCCCCGGAGAGGCTCTTTTCGAGATCCCGGTGGGCGCTCTGCCACGCCGCCCTGGTCGTGATGGCGGCGGCCTGGATGTTCGGCGGCAGGATCTGGTGGTCCAAACCCATTCTCTGCGTACTCGTCACGCCCGCACTCCCGCTCTGCCTCTGGGAATATTTCTCCCGGCGCCGGAGCACACGATCCGATGCCATGACTGCCTTCCTTTGGCTCCTCCCCATGGCGCTGCTGGTTGCAATCACATTGATCGCCGCGCGCATCCCGAATCTGATTCCGCGGACCCTCTCCGGCCAAACCCTCTGGTTCATGCGCCCCATGTCGCCGTTCTGGCCGAGCAGCGCCGATGGAGGACAATCCCTGCGCGAACTCTGGCTTCTCGCCGGCTGCTTCCTCACCGGCTTCAATCTGTTCGTCTGTGTGCGCTCGCGCCGGGCATTGCTCGTGCTGCTGCAGGTTCTGGCGGTAAACGCGTTCGTACTCGCGGTGTTCGGCACGTTGCAGAAGCTCACGGCGCAGGACATCTTCTTCGGCCTGCAGCATGCACCCTCCGCGGCGTTCTTCTCCACCTTTGTCTATCACAACCATTGGGGCGCCTTCACCGTGCTGATGGCCGCGGTCTGCCTGGGCCTGGTGTTCCACCATGCCTTTCATCGCGAGAGCCGCAATCTCCTGCATTCGCCGGCTGCCCTCTGGGTCATCGTCACCTTCTTCCTCGCCGCGACGATCCCTCTCAGCACGTCCCGATCCTCCACTGTCCTCGTCGCCCTGCTGCTGGCCATCGCGCTCTGCCATGGCATCGTTTCGCTTCTCGGTTACCGCCGTCGTTCCGGGCACAGGGGCTGGCCGGCGGTCATCCTGACGATTCTCCTCTTCGGCGCGGGTTGCCTGGCAATCTACAAGCTCGGCGAGCAAACCATCATCGACCGGTTGCAGACCACGCGGATGCAGCTTGCCGAAATTGGCTCCGACCGGATCGTCACCAAACGGTCCGTCCTGTACCACGACACGCTGCGCATGGCAGCCGACAAGCCGTGGTTCGGCTGGGGCCTCGAGAGCTTCGAGCGGGTTTTCCCGGCGTACAATTCCACGCCGCGCAGTCCGGTCGACAACCTGCCGATATTCTACCAGGAGGCCCACTCCGACTGGCTGCAGTCACTTGCCGAAATCGGAGGCGTCGGAACCGCGCTCCTGATCCTCACGGTTGCCTGGCCGCTGTGGATGCTGCGCCGCCACATCCGGGGCCATCCCGTCGCGGTCTACCTTCTCGCGGGATGCGGCCTGGTCGCCCTCTATTCCGCCCTGGAGTTCCCCTTCGCCAATCCGGCGGTTGTCAGCGCCTGGTGGATTGTGTTTTTCGCCGGAATGCGGTATGCGGCGCTGTCGGAGGTGCGATGATGTTCTCGGTGATCATACTCGCGCTCAATGAGGAGCGCGCGCTTCCCGAATGCCTGGCGTCCGTGCAGGAATGCGATGACATCCTCGTCCTCGATTCAGGATCCGACGATCGCACGGTCGAGATCGCCCGTGCCCGCGGTGCCCGCGTGCTCACCCACCCTTTCGAATCCTTCGCGCAGCAGCGCGCCTTCGCGGACCGCCATGGCCAGTGCAGGCACCCGTGGGCATTTCACCTCGATGCGGATGAACGCTTCACCCCCGAACTCCTCAGGGAGTGCCTCGCCTGGGGAAATCCCGAATCGCTCGATGGCGCCTGGGTGGCGCCCCGCATGCTGTATCGTGGCGTCTGGATACGCCACAGCACCGATTTTCCCGCCTGGCAGGCCCGCTTCGTCCACCGTGACCGTTTTCGCTGGGTGCAGTCCGGACATGGGCAGCGCGAGGCGCCCGGCATGCGCATGGGCCGGCTGCGTTCCCCTTCGCTTCACCACCTGATGCTCGCCGGTGAGGATGCCTGGCTCGGGAAACACCGGCACTACGCCCGCCTCGAGGCGAAGCAGCACCTCGCGTCCCCGGACGGCGGGCGGTGGTCCGATCTTTGTTGCGGCGATCCCATCACCCGCCGGCGGGCCCTGAAACGCCTGAGCTACCGCCTGCCGTTCCGCCCCACGCTCCGTTTCCTCTACCAGTACGTGCTGCGCGGAGGACTGCTGGACGGAACCGCCGGCTGGCACTACTGCCGGCTGCTTGCTCGCTACGAGCGCTTTGCCTCCAGCGCCCTGCGCGAACTCAGGGCCTCACGATGAATCCCGCCCACCGCCACGCTCTCCGGCTCCTCCTCCTGGATGTCGCCACCCTGGTGTTGTCCCTCAACCTCCTCGCCTGGCTTCGCGGTATTTTTCCCCCGGGACACTGGCTGCTGCTGCCACTGGCGGGACCGGCTGCGTTCCTGACACTCGCGATCCATCTGGTCGACGGCTACAACGAACGCACCGACATGCTCAGCCTCGACTACACGAGTCTGCATTCGATCGCCGCGGCGGCCGCCGCGGTCGCGACGCTGCTGCTCACGTTTGCGGTCATTCCCGCCCACTATCCCCTCCAGGGAAGCCGCCTCGTGATCATCACGGGATTCGCGGTGGCCCTGCCCGTGACCCTGGGTTACCGGCGCTTCTTTCATCTGCGCCGTCTGCAACGTCAACGCCAGCGGCACCTGCTCTTCATCGGGCCAAGGGCAAGCTGCGAGGCATTCAGCGACGAATGCGCCCGCAACGGCTTCGATCGGAAGATACTCTTTTCCGTCGCGGACGAATCGCTTGAACCCCTGCCGGGGTCCGACAGCCTTCACGTGCGGCCATTCGCCGAAAGCCTCGCGTCAATCCGCCGGGGCGAGCTCGACGTGGAGGCGATCGTCCTGCCCGAAGCGCCGCATGTTCTGCGGCCGGAAGTCTCCCGGTCGCTCGTCGAGCTCTATTTCACGGGTGTCCCCACCTATACGCTGGAACTGTTCCACCAGACCTACTGGCGGAAGATTCCGCTCCATCGCCTCAACCAGACCTGGCTCTTCCAGGAGGGATTTCAGATGGCGAGAGAGCCGGTATTCGTGCGTTTGAAACGGCTGTGCGACATCGTCATCGCGAGCATTGGACTCATCCTGTTCGGCCCGATCATTGCGCTGTGCGCGCTATCCGTCCTGATCAGCGACGGCAGCCCCGCCTTCTTCCGGCAGCGTCGCGTCGGGAAGAACCGCACCCGCTTCACACTCCTCAAGCTCCGGACCATGCGGGAGGTCCCGGCGGGTTCCGCATCATCTCCCGACAGCGAACGCATCACCCGCCTCGGACGGTTCCTTCGTGCCACCCGGCTCGACGAGTTTCCCCAGCTCTGGAATGTGTTGCGCGGGGAGATGAGCCTCATCGGCCCGCGGGCGGAATGGGAAGATCTCGTCGTCGCATACGAACGCCGGATTCCGTGCTACCATTTCCGGCACCTCGTGAAGCCCGGGAT
>CAZOXB010000032.1:0-22846 GCA_964583635.1 uncultured Opitutaceae bacterium
GTTCTTTGCGCTCTTTCGCGGCTACGCGTTGGAGCTGGCCTTTCTCGGCGTGGCGTTCACGGTGGTGACCGCGGACGTGATGGAGAACGAGGACGCCCGCGTTTGCCCTCGGTTGATGGTGGCGCACAATGCCGCGTTGAAGGCGGACTGGGTCGCGGCGAGACATCCCACGGCCATCGTGCTGGGCGCCGACACGACGGTCGCCATTGACAACGAGGCGCTCAACAAACCGGCCGACCATGAGGCCGCGGTGCGCATGCTGCGCCGGCTGTCCGGGCGAACCCACCGGGTGTTCACCGGCATAGCGGTGCGCGGGGTGGAACGCGGGCTGCGGCTTGACGGCGAGGCCGTGGCGGAGGTCACGTTCAGGACTTTGGACGATACCGTGATCGAGGAGTACCTGCGGCGCGTGCATGTCTTTGACAAGGCGGGCGGATACGGGATTCAGGAGCACGGCGACATGCTCGTTGCCTCCCATACCGGTGAACTGAGCACGATCGTGGGTCTTCCGCTCTCGCTCACGAAACAATTTTTGACCCGCACCGGTCTTCTGGACTAGATAACTGACGTCGACATGAATTTCCTTGCCGAGCCACCTCCCGCCAGACGCGAGAAGCGCCGTGTGGGGCAGCCTGCGATCTGGAAGGACGAAAGTTCGCGCCGGGCGGTGCAGGTCAGCGTGCTCGCGACCCTGCTGGTTCACCTGCTCCTGTTCCTGGCGTTGCCGCGGATTTTCAAGCCGGATCCGGCGGTGGGTCCGCTGGACCGGGTTCCGCGGGAGAAGACATTCAACATCGATCTGGCGCCGGAGGAGCAGGAGGAGAAGCAGCCGCCGCCGAAGCCGTTCAAGTTTGTCGAGGTCAATCCGGATGCGCCCGACAATCCGCCGGACCAGACGGCAAACTTCGGCGCGCAGAACCAGCAGGTTGCCCAGGAAAAGCCCTCGGAAAATGACGAGAAGAGCGAGGCGCCCAAGAGCGAGGACAAGAAGCAGACCGACTCGACCGCGATTGTCACCGGCCGGCTTGCCCGGCCCGAGCCCTACCAGCCTCCCTCGCCCCCCTCGCCGCCGACGCCCGAGGAGCAGGAGCAGCAGGCGTCTGCGGAGGCGGTGGCCCAGCAGGCATCGCGGGAGGCGCGTGCACCTTTGCCCGGTTTCGAGAAGGTCGCGGGCGACGCGGCCGACAGCATCGGGAGCAATATCGCCAAGCTGCCGCCGCCGAATTCCAAACGCGCGGAGGATACGTCCGAAGGCGACTCCTCCGAGGTGAGGGAGGTCGTCAGTGCAACCGGCCAGGTGGTCCGCATTGATCCGCGGCGTCCGATGCAGCGGGAGCGCATTCCGGAGAAGCAGGTGCGCCCCGCGTTCCTGGCGAACAATCCCGTGGGCACCCGGAACATCGGTCCGATCGCGTACAATGCGAAATGGAGCGAATACGGCGCCTATCTCCAGCGCCTCATTGAAACCGTCCAGGTGCAGTGGGACCGCCTGATCGACGAGACCGGCTCAAAGCCCTCTCCTGGCACGGTCGTGGTGGTCACCTTCCGCCTCAACGACGAGGGCAAGGTGACCGAGATCACCGCGGATGACAGCCCGGGGCCGCAGCATCCGAAGCGCCTGTGCGTGACGGCGATCACGGCCCGTTCGCCGTATGGCAACTGGAGCGACGAGATGATCGCCGTGCTTGGCCACGAGCAGGAGCTGACGTTCACGTTCTACTACAACTGACCGTGAGTGGCCCGCTCCCGTCATCGGTGCTGGCGCTGCCCCTCGGCCCGGAGGTGGAGGTGATAGCGCATGATGCGAACGGGCTGGTCGCCTTTGCGAAACCGGAGGGCGTGCTCTCGCATCCCAACGATTCGGGAAGCCGGGCACGATCCTTGCTGACGGCGCCCTATGCGCTTGACGGGGAGTATTACGACTGTCCCCTGTCGGGCGGCGGCCGGCAGCGGATCTATCTCCTGAATCGCCTCGATTCAGGCACGTCCGGTGTGATCCTGGCGGCGTTGAACGAGCCGCTGGCCGGCGAGATGCGGGAACAGTTCAGGCGCCGGAGCGTCCGGAAGAGGTATCATGCGCTGGTCTTCGGTTCGCCGGCTCCGCGCGTGCAGGTCTGGCGCGACCGGCTGGCGGTGCGGAAGAAGGAAGGAATCATACGGACGGAGGCCTCGGGCAACATCCCGGCCGAGGCGAAGGTGGAGGTCATCCGGATTCAACCGGGAAATCCGCCCCTGGCCCTCGTACAACTGGAGCCGCGCACGGGGCGGAGTCACCAACTGAGGGTGCAGTGTGCGAAGCGCCATCTGCCCATCGTGGGGGATGCAACCTACGGGGATTTCAGAATGAATCGTGAATTTGCGCGGAGCACCGGCCACCGGCGGCTCTTCCTGCACTCGACGGAGACCGCGTTCGATTACGAATGGGCGGGAAGGGCCTGGCATTTTGCCGCGCAGGCGGCGTTGCCGCTCCCGTTTCAGGACGTGCTGGGAGCGATGGGCGGACGTCCGCGGTAGCTCGGTTCGGCCGGAGGGCCACGGTCCCTCGTGGCCGGGGCGCATTGCGTTCGACAACGCCTGCAGGTAAACCATGCAAGGCCGCATCCCGCACGCCCGGCCACGAGGGACCGTGGCCCTCCGGCATAAAAGGCCGCCGCTTGAGGCGGCGGTGGGCAGCACGATGACTTGCGCGGCAGTAGGTCTCAGGCCTTGCGGCCCTTGAACGTCAATTCGGCGACGCCGCTCTTGTCGAGATCGCCGAGCCCCAGGGTGACCATGCGCTCGAATTGAAGCTTGGTGGCCGAGGCGAGCGGCAGGTTGAGGCCGGCTTCGACCCCGAGCTTCCAGGCAATGGTGGAATCCTTGGCCGCGTGGGCGCCCGAAAAATAGCAGTCGTGCGACCGGTTCTGCATGTCTTCTCCGTCGGTCTTGAGCACCTGGGAGTTGGCGCCGGTCTGGGCAAACACCTCCCGCAACATGTCCAGATCGAGGCCAAGGGCGGCACCCAGTCCCAGTCCCTCGGCCAGACCGGCGGTGTTGATATTCATGACCATGTTGACCAGTGCCTTGACCTGGGCCGCCTGGCCGGTCGTGCCGATGTAACGCGGCGACGGGCTGAGCTTGTCGAGCACGGGCTTCACCCGGTCGAAGACCGCGCGTTCCCCCCCGCACATGAGATAAAGGGTGCCGGCGCGTGCCTGGGGGATCGACGAGGCCATGCAGCCTTCGAGGGTGGAGGCGCCCACGGCCTTGGCGCGGCGTTCGGTCTCCAGGTGGGTCCGGGGCGAGAGCGTGGCGCAGTTGATGAAGATCCTGCCCCTGGCTCCGGTGAGCAGGGAATCCCCCTGTTCAGCATACACGCTCAATTGGGCCGCATCGTCGCTGACGACCGTGATGATGATGTCCGCTGCGGCGGTGACGTCCGCAAGGGTCTGCGCATGCCGCGTGTTGAGTTCGCGGGCCAGGGCGGCCGCGGCGGGCGCATGCGCGTCATAGACGGCGGTCACCGGAAATCCGGTTTCGTGAAGGCGACGCGCCATGTTGGCGCCCATGCGCCCTACACCGACAAAGGCGATCTTTTCAGACATGAGTGGAATCGGGTTTTGTTTTGATGTCCGCGAGGGTGGATTTTTCCGCGCGGGATGCGAAAAAGGGATTGTGATGCTTTTCCTGGGCGACGGTGGTGAGGGGACCGTGTCCCGGCGCGATCACCGTGTCGCGCGGCAGGGTGAATATCTTCTCCACATTGAGATGATATTGCTGCTCGAATGCCGTGGCGCTGCCGCCCATGGAGCAGGAGAAGACCGCATCGCCGACGACGGCGAGCGGCCAGCTCAGGCCGGTCAGGTAGAAGGTGGTCATGCCGGGGGAGTGACCGCAGGTGAGCAGCGTCTTGATGGCGATCTCACCCAGATGAAAATAGGCGCCTTCCTTGAAGGTCCGGGCACCTTGGCGGGAGAGGGGCTCCAATTCATGCGACCATACATCCGCGCCGGTTGCTTCAACCAGTGTGTCGAGATCCGCAATATGATCTTCGTGGGCGTGGGTGATGAAGATATGCTGAATCTTGAGCTTGGTTGTGGCGGCGAGGTCCAGCAATTCCCGCACCGAGGCGCCTGTATCGAATACGGCGGCACTCTTTGTCCTGGCATCCCAGACCAGATAGCTGTTCACGGTCATGTCCTCATAGGCCGTGTTGAACATGGCGAAGCCGCGGGGGAAGACCGGCTGCTCGGGATACCAATCCCTGCGGGCCAGCGACTCCAGGGCGTTGGGGGCAAGCCTCAGGTGGCGGGCAACGCGGCGTAACACCGCGATGACCGGCTTGCCTTCCTTGACCGCACGAAGATCGGCGGCCGATATGTCCGCTTGGGCGGCGAGCTCCTTGTCGGATATCTTCAATCCGCGCTGCGCCTTGTTGATGACATCGGAGAATGTGTCCTCGAGCGGAATTTTTGCCATGATTGACGAAGGTGTCGGATGAATCGGGACCACACGGAGGCGGGTCTGCCACGAATAGGCAAAGCAGCCCGCAGCGCAAGCCATGAAGCAAGATCGCGGGCCGGCCATGCATCGGCAGAATGCTTCCCTTTTGGAGACTCTACAGGATTCAACTGCGAATCCTCGGGCTGTCATGGGGCGGATACATAGCCGTCAATGGAATGGCGGCATGCGGTCGGGGGGCAGGATTTCCGTTCGATATTCGCAAAATAGAGGTCGTTTCACGGATGTATATGGAGATTCTGCTTGATACTATACCTCTTGATAAATTGCATATGGAGGTATGCCATTCATTGATAAACTAAATCAGCTCGAAGCCGCCCGCGCCAAACTCGCCGAAATGGAAAGCACGCTTTCAGCCGAGCGCCAGGCGGCTCTCGCGAACCTTCCCGCGGAATTCGGCTATGCCGATCTCAACTCATTCATTCGAGCGCTGAAGGGCGCGCAGCGTTCCGGAGGGGGCCGTCGCAAGGGTGCACGAGGTGCAAACTCGAAGGCGGGCCGGCCGGGCCGTCGCCCTCGCGCGAAGATTACGGAGGAAACCAAGACGGAGCTCCGTGCCCTGGTCGAGGCGGGCAAGACGGGCGCCGAGATCGCCAAGACACTGAAGATCTCCCTCCCCAGCGTGCAGAACATCAAGAAGGCGCTTGGCTTGGTGAAGGCCCGCGGGACTCCGGCGACCTGAGCGGCTCCGAAGATCCTCTTGCAGGCCTCCGCCGACAGCGGAGGCTTTTTTGTTCCTTGCGGGTGCCCAGCCGGTTGCTCTCGATACCGCAATGGCATACGTGCAGGCCAACACGAATGGACGGCTTCATCCGGCGCATGAGCCGTCGATTTCTCCGCTCAATCGCGGTTTCCTCTACGGTGATGCGATTTACGAGGTTTGGCGGACCCATCAGGATGTCATATTTGCCTGGGAAGAGCACTGGGTGCGTCTGGAGCGCTCGGCCGGGTCGCTTTACATGGAACTGCCGGTGTCCCGTCCCACGCTTCTGGAGGAGATCCGGCGTACCGTGGCGGCGTTTCGTGAACATGAGGACGACGTTCGGGACCTGTACATCCGACTGCAGGTGACACGCGGCTGTGGAGCCATCGGACTTGATGTCGCCCTCGCGGACGCTTCCGATTTTGTGATTCTTGTTCAGCCCAATCCCGGCCTGTCACCTGCCAAATTGGAGGGAGGGCTGGTGCTGTCAGTGGCGACTTCGCTGCATCGCAATGCCCGGGAGGCGCTGAATCCCGCCTGGAAAACGGGCAACTATTTGAACAACATTCTCTGCCTGCGGGAGGCGCGATCGCGCGGCGCCGACGAGGTCGTCATCACGAATCTCTCCGGTGAGGTCACCGAGGCGGCGGTGAGCAACATCGCGTTTGTCGCGGATGGCAGGGTGATCACGCCGCCCTTGGATTCGGGCATTCTCGAAGGGGTGACCCGCCGAATTCTGGTCACGAAGGTTGCACCGTCAATCGGTGTGGAGGTGCAGGAACGGGTCCTCCGGCCTGAGGAACTGGGGAAATTTGACGAGTGCTTCCTGATGTCGACCACGAAGGACCTGGCTCCCGTGGCCTGCATCGACCGGCACCGGTACCGGGTGGGAGAATCCACCCTGACACGTGCGCTGAAACGGGCATTCGCCAATTACGTCAGCAAATATGCCGGTGAGCATCGTGGGATGCTCTGGGTGCCGGCACCGCCGCGCACGTGATGGCGGATCGTCCGTGCAAGATCCGGTGGAACCTGGTGCCGGAGAATCGGAAGCGCCGGCTGAACCGATGGGCGTCAATTGTCGATTCCGCGGCGGGGATCGAGTCAGTAGCGGGGCATGCCCCGTTCAATGCGAGTCGCCCAGGCGTCGATGCCGCCGGCGATGTTGCTGACGTCACGGAAGCCGTGGCTTCGCAGGAACTCGGTGGCGCGCAGGCTGCGGCCGCCGTGGTGGCAGTAAATGAGCAGGTGCTTGTCCCGCGGCAGGGAACCCAGCCGGTCGGAAAGTTGCCGCAACGGGATGAGCAGGGCGCCATCGATGCGGCAGATTTCCGCTTCGAAAGGTTCGCGGACGTCGATCAGCGCGAAGTTGGCGCGCGTTCCCGACAACAGTTGATGCGTTTCCTCGACGGTCAGTTCGAGGGACCCCTCGAGTCTGGCACCGGGCATTGAAGGGGAATGCGGAGTGGCATGACACGCGATGGCGGCCGCATCGTCATTGTCTGGAATCAGCGTGGGGGCGGCACCCTCGCTGCACGCGCGGCACCCGGGCATTCTTCGCAGCCGGAGGGTGCGGAATTCCTGCGTGAGCGAATCATACGTGAGGATGCGGCCCAGCAGAGGTTCCCCGATGCCGACGATGAGCTTGATTGCCTCCAGGGCCTGCAGGCTGCCGATGACTCCGCAGAGTGCACCGACCACGCCCGCCTGCTCGCAGGTCGGCACGCTGCCCGGGGCGGGCGGATGCGGGAAGAGGCATCGGTAGCAGGGACCTCCCAGATGGGGTGCAAAAACGGTGATCGTTCCTTCGAAGCGAAAGATGCTGCCGTGCACCAGCGGTCGCCGGGCGAGGACGGCGGCGTCGTTGTTCAGGTAGCGGGTGGCGAACGTGTCGGTTCCGTCGACGATCACATCGTATGCGGAGAACAGGGCCACCGCATTGCCGGCAGTGACCGCGGTGGCATGCTCGCGCACGGTGATGAGGGGATTCAGCTCCCGCAGGCGCGTGGCAGCGGACGCGGTCTTGAGCGCGCCCACGCCGGCATCGTCATGCAGGATCTGTCGGTGGAGGTTGTGGGCCTCCACGCGGTCGAAGTCCACGATGCCCAGGGTGCCCACACCGGCCGCCGCCAGGTAGAGCGCCGCGGGGCTGCCGAGCCCGCCGGCGCCGATGACGAGGACCCGGGCGTTCTTCAGCCGGGTCTGTCCGGCAATACCGATTTCCGCGAGCCGCAGGTGGCGGCTGTAACGGGCGAGTTCGGCGGGCGTGAGACCGGTCATGGAATGCGGGAAGAAGTCAGGAGTCGGAGGTCGGATGTCAGTGAAATTCAGAACTGTGGGTGATTTCTGGCTTCAAGTTGCTGACCTCTGACCGCTGAGATCTGAAATCTGAAATTTGAGATCTGAAATTTGAAATTTGAGATTTGAGATTTGAGATCGGAACTTGGCTCGAAGCCTGCGTCACGCCGGGTCGGCTGCAAATGAAATTGCGCAGCCGTGGGGGTTCCGCAGAGTCGTCACCGCATGCCCAAAAAATTCGTCGTGATCATTGCCGGGGGCAAGGGCGAGCGTTTCTGGCCGCAGAGCCGGGCGCATCGACCGAAGCACCTGCTTCCGATTGTCGGGTCGAAACCGCTCCTCGCCCAGACGCTGGAGCGGGTCCGCATGGTTGTGCCTTCCCGCAACACGTTCGTGATCACGAGCGCCATCCAGGTCAGGGCCGTGCGTGCCTGCTGTCCCGAACTGCCACCGGAAAATATTGTGGCCGAGCCGGTCGGTCGCGACACGGCGGCCGCCGTCGCGCTCGCCACGGTGTTGGTCGCGACGAGGGATCCCCGTGCCGTGTTTGCCGTCCTGCCCGCGGATCATGTCATTCACGACCGCAAGGCCTATGCGGCCGATCTCAAGGCGGCGTTTGCCGCGGCGGAGTCCTCCGGAGTGCTGGTGACCATAGGCATCAAGCCGACCGAACCCGCGACGGGCTTTGGATATATCGAACGTGGAGAAACGTGGGCAGTCTTCGCGCGCCGGCCGGTCTACAAGGTGACGCGTTTTGTGGAGAAGCCCTCCGTTGACGTGGCCCGGCAGTATCTGGCTTCGGGCAACTACGTCTGGAACGCGGGCATGTTCGTGTGGAGCGTGCCGGCGGTGACGGCGGCGTTGAAGCGGTTTGCCCCGGATCTTTACGAAGGACTCGAGCCCGTGCGCTCCGCCGCCGCCAAGGGGCGGACGCTGGCGGCGGCGCTCCGGAAGACGTACGCCGGCCTGCGCAAGATCTCGGTCGATTATGCCATCCTGGAGAAGTCGGACAATGTGGTGATGCTGCCGGCCTCATTCGACTGGGACGATGTGGGTGCATGGCCGGCGATATCGCGGCACCTGGAAAAGGATGTCCGCGGCAACGTCTGCCGCGGCCGGGTTGTCGTCGAACAGGGAGCCAACAACATCGTGATTGCCGAAGGTGATCATCTGGTGGCCGCCCTCGGTCTCGATGACTTTATCGTCGTCCATACCGGTGACGCCACGCTCATCGCCCCGAAGGCGAGGGCCCAGGACATCAAGGCGCTCCTCAAGCAGGTCGAGGCGGCGGCGGACGGCGCACGCTGGCTGTAGCCGCGATCGCCGGCGCAAACGCATTCAAGACCCCAAATCTGCCATCGGGAGAGTTCTCATGCGATGCATTGGGATCGATTATGGTGCGAAGCGCATCGGGCTGAGCTATGGCGACGACCTCGGTGTGGCGACGCCGCTGCCGGCGATCCTGGAGATCGATGAGCAGAAGCGCATGGCGGCCCTGGTGGCAACGATCCGGCAACGTCGGGCGACCGACTTGGTGATTGGCTGGCCGTTGAACATGGACGATACGGTCGGGCCCAAGGCGCGTGAGGTGCAGACCTTCGCCGCCAGACTGCGCCAGGATCTGGCATTGCCGGTACACCTCGTGGATGAGCGACTGACCTCGCACGAGGCCGAGTCGAGCATCCCCAAACACCGCCGCCGGGAGATCCGGGCGAGCGGGGTGGTGGATTCGCGCGCCGCCACGCTGATCCTGCAGGATTTCCTCAATCAGCACATCCCGCCTGAAACGGCTGCGGAGTGACGGCTGGGCCGACGGTCCGGGTGGGGGCGGGAAAAAGGGAAGACTGAAGGTCACGACTTGCAGGCGGAATCCCTGGCGGGTCACCCTGTTACACCTCCATCTCCATGACAGCCACCGCAACCTCCAACTCCGCACGCTGGAAGGCGATCTGCGCCTACGAGGGTTCGGATTTCAACGGATGGCAGAGTCAACCGGGCGGGAATGCAGTGCAGGATTTCATTGAGGCGCGCCTCCGGCAGATCGCGGGTGGAGCGATTCGCATCCACGGAAGCGGAAGGACGGATGCCGGCGTGCATGCCCGCGCGCAGGTGTTCCACTTTGACCTGCCGTGGCGCCATGGGACGCCGCGGCTGCTGGCAGCCCTGCGTGTCGGGCTGCCACCCTCATTGCAGATCTGCAGCGTGCACGCGGTGAACCCTGATTTCCATGCACGATTCGATGCAGTGCGCAAACGCTACGAATACCGGATTTTTCTGGGGCATCCCGACCCGTTCATCCGCCGGTTCGTGTGGGGACTGGACCGGCCGGATCCGTTGGACACCAAAGCGATGGCCAGCGCCGCGCGGCGTCTGTTGGGTCGCCACGATTTCGCGGCATTCTCCGCCTTCAACGGCAGTGAACGCGAAGACACGGTGAAATTCCTGGAGCGGCTCGATCTTGTCCGGCGGGGGCGCCATCTGCGCATCATCGCCGAGGCCGATGGATTCCTTTACAAGATGGTTCGTTCCCTGGTTGGCGCGCTCGTGTCGGTGGGAGTGGGAAAGCTGACCCCCGGGCGCATCACGGAACTGCTGGCGGGAAAACGCCGGATGCCGGAGGTGGAGACGGCGCCCCCGCAGGGATTGTGCCTGATGAAAGTGTGGTATGCGGCCGACGGCAAACAGGGTCGCCAAAGGCTGTGAAGGTGGAGGCGCAGCGGGTCGGGTGGAGGGCGCAAGGGCGCGGCTGGGCCGATCTGGCGTTTCCTCCCGTGTGCATCGCGTGCGGCGGGCTGGTCGAGGATAACCGGCCGTTTCGCCACCTCTGCCGACACTGTCTTCCGGCCATCACCTGGGTAAAGCCACCGGCCTGTACGGTATGCGGACATCCGTTCCACGGTGAGGTGGAAGGTCCGCGCATCTGCCCCCATTGTGTGGAATTGCATCCGCGATTTCAGTCCGGCTGCACGGCGGTGCTGTTTCGCGGTCCGGTCCGGGCCGTGGTCATCGAACTCAAGTACCACCATGGGCTGCATGTCCTTGACGACATTGCAGAAATTGTCCGCCGCGCACCCCATTTTCTCGAGCATCTGCGGGGGGCAGTGCTCGTGCCCGTGCCTTTGCATGCACGCAAGGAGAGGGAGCGCGGCTACAACCAGAGTCTGTTGCTGGCGGAGACCTTTGCGGGTGTCGTCGGCGACGGGACGCGTGTGGAATGCCTTTTGGAGCGGGTGATCGATACAGTGACGCAAACATCTTTCGACAGAAAACGGCGGGGAGAGAACCTCAAAAATGCCTTTGCACTGCTCCCGCGGGCACGCATTCTGGCGGACCAGCATTACATTCTCGTCGATGATGTCTTCACCACGGGTTCCACTCTCAACAGCTGCGCGGATGCACTGCGCCGGGCTGGGAGCGTGAAGCTCGACGTCGCCACGTTTGGTCACGGTTAGATTCGTCCTTCCCCGCTTTTTTTCGAGCTATGTCGCTTTTCAGCAAGCCGAAGTATTCCACCGTTGTCGTCAAGAAGAAGGACATTCCCAAGGGCTTGTGGACGAAATGTCCCATTTCCGGCGAGATTGTCTTCAACAAGGAACTTGAAGCCAACCTCATGGTGGTGCCCAAGAGCGGATACCATTTTCCCATCGGCGCACGCCAACGCATTGCGGCGCTCTTTGATCCGGACAGTTTCGAGGAGAGGGATGCCTCCATTCGTTCGGCGGATCCGCTGTCCTTTGTCGATTCCCAACCCTATCCCGAGCGCATCAAGAAGTATGAACGCGAAAGCGGCTTGAATGAGGCGGTCGTTTGCGGAACGGGGGAGATCGGGAAAATTCCGGTTTCCGTCGCCGTGATGGACTTCCGTTTTTGCGGAGGAGCGATGGGATCGGCCGTGGGTGAAAAAATCACCCGCGCGATCGAGACCGCGCTGGAGCAGAAGATTCCTTGCATCATCTTCAGCGCATCGGGAGGAGCCCGCATGCAGGAAGGGATCTTCTCGCTCATGCAGATGGCGAAGACGAGCGCGGCACTCGGACGTCTGGCAGAGGCGAAACTGCCGTACATTTCCGTGCTGACCCATCCCACGATGGGCGGCGTGACCGCGAGTTTTGCAACCCTTGGAGACGTCAACATTGCGGAGCCGGGTGCCTTGATCGGCTTCGCTGGAGCGCGGGTAATCAAGGAAACGACCAAACAAACCCTGCCGCCCGGATTTCAAAGTGCGGAATTTCTACTCAAGCATGGTTTGATCGACCAGATAGTCAGTCGTCTGGAGATGCGCAGCCACCTGCGCGATGTGCTCACGGCACTTTTCCTGAAACGAATGACATCCGCGGTGGCCGCGGTCGGATAGGCGTCGCCTCGATCGAGGAAGTCGCGCCACGCATGTCCCACCAGGCTCCTTTCACCGACTACGCGTCGGTCCAAGACCATCTCTTTTCGCTCAAGGCAAGAGGGGTGAAATTCGGGATTGACCGGATGCGACTCCTCGTGGCTGCACTGGGGCACCCCGAGCTTGCGTTGCCCACGATTCACATAACGGGCACCAATGGCAAGGGCTCGACGGCGGCCATGTTGGAATCGATTTTCCGCGGTGCCGGGTGGAAGGTGGGGCTCTACACCTCCCCGCATCTGGTCCGCCTTGGCGAACGCGTGCAGGTGAATCGCCGGATTCTTTCCGAGGCGGAGATCATCGCGTTCGTGAACGAGCTCAACCCGGTCGCCGGGGATCTGGGCAGGGCATCTCCGGATGATCATCCGAGTTTTTTCGAGTTCATGACCGCGATGGCGTTCCTGCAGTTCGTGCGGAAGGGCTGCAATCTCAGCGTGGTCGAGGTGGGGCTCGGCGGGCGCCTCGATGCCACCAACGTGCTGGAGCCGGAGGTTTCGGTGATCACATCGATCAGTCTCGATCACTGTGAGATGCTGGGCGAAACGGTTGAGCGCATTTCCGCCGAGAAGGCGGGCATCATCAAGCCCGGCCGTCCGGTGGTCATGGGTCGGATTCCCCCGGCGGCGGAGGAGGTGGTGCGGACGGTCGCCGGACGCCTGGGGTGCCCGGTCCATTCCGTGCGCGCGGAGTTCGGGGACGACCTCGACCGCTATCCCCGCACCAACCTCGAGGGCGATTACCAGCGTTGGAATGCCGCCACGGCCACCCTGACCGCACGGCTGCTGGGGCCGGCTTGGAAACTGACGTCACGGAGCATCGAAGACGGACTGCAGCATGTGGTCTGGCCCGGGCGCTGGCAGCGCCTGACCCTCGCCGGGCGATCCATGATTCTGGACGCTTCGCACAACCCGGAGGGCGCCGATGTCCTTCGCGACAACCTGGAATCGCTGCGCCGGGTGGATGGAAGAAAGCCTGTGTTCATCACCGGTGCGCTCGGTGCGGCGCGGGCGGGACCGTTGCTGTCCACCATCGCGGATTATGCCAGGGAGATCCACCTCGTCGTGCCGCATCAGGCGCGGGCGACCCCCTTCGAGGAGCTCGAGAGGCTGGTTCCCCCGACTTTCCGGGGCAACGTCAAACGCGCTTCGCTCGACGCGCTCTTCCCCGGGGGGAAATATTGCGCGGCCGGGGAACCTGGCGACCTGGTGATCGTGACCGGATCCATTTATCTCCTCGGCGAGGTGTTTGCCCTGATTGCCCCGGAGATGGGCAGCGGCGAAGGGCGCCTGCAGGACTTCTGAGCCGGCCTCCGCCGGATGTCCTATCCCTGAATCAGCTCAGCGGTGGCCGGGACATCCTTGATGATCTGGGAGGGATCGGGGCCGACGCCCAGGTAGCGGAGGTTGGGCAGTGCTTTCGCGCAGGCCCCGCGGCCCTCACCGTAGGCGACCTCAACAATCGAGCGCAGCATGGCGGAGACGTAGCGGCGTGCGTTCGATGGCAGGTCGGCAAACCGGCGAATCCGGGAAATATCCTCCGCCCAGCCGGGATGACGGGTGTACACGGGCCGGAGTGTCTTGCGCACGGCCTCGTTGCGCGGCACGTGACCGTAGCGTCTCCCACTCGCATCCTCGTACGCCACGGCGATGAGCAGATCTCCCTTCCATTCGCCGGAATAAGTCAGGGCATCGGCCTTGTTGATCATCAGGTCCTGGAATCCGCCGTAACGGAGAACATCGCCCTTTTCCACCGCATCGAACCATCCCACCATGCGCTGGCGTCCCGTGCTGGTGCCGAATTCGAGCTGTTTCAATTTCGCGGCGAGCGGATGATGTTCATCCATCTCAGTCAGGAACGTGTGGGTGCCGACCTTGGTGTCGTAGGCCTTGGCGACGCCGAAGGTATGGATCGGCTGGACCGGGATGCCGGCACTTTCGAAGAACTCGGGGGTGAAGGTGTGGGACGCGGTGACGTTGGGCGAGTAGCCATGGCGTTTGTCGAGCCAGTAGGCCTGGCCGAATTCACCGATGATCGTGTGGCCGGCGGCCGTCTCGCGGAGAATGAGTTCGCGAACTTCGCCAATGTTCCTCGCCAGTGCGGTACCTGCCGTCCAGTAGACCTCGGTGAGCAGATCGGTGTTGAGGGAGAAGGGCGCGCTGCCGCGAAAACGCGTGAAGTCGAACTCGTCCGCGGAGAATACGCCGAGCTCGATTGCCTCGGCATTGGCCCGGCGCTCGGCTGCGGTGAGCTTGTCGAAGAAGCCGGCGAATGTCTCGGGGGTCACCCGGCAGACGTGTTCCATCACGCGCAGGGCGCGGTCGCAGCGCTGGGCGAGCTTGCGCGCAAAGTAATTCCTGCCGGCAAGGAAATCTGAAAACGTGATCTGCCATTGTCCCACCTCGTCGAGATAGGCGGGGGTGATGCCGCGGCCCGTTGAACCACGCGGAGCCTCGGCCAGGATGTTGACACGGTAATCCTCCCACGCGAGGTCGAGCAGTCGGTGGGTCAGATCGGAAACCAGGGTGCGCTCGTCGAGGAGCAGGCGCCCGTAGACCGCGTAGCCCTTCTTTTCCAGCGGAAGGGCTTCCCAGTGGACCTTGCGCGGATCCGCGACCACGCCGCTGCCGATGGCGAGGTGCCGGACCCCGCGTTCCACCACACCCGAGGGGAGCAGGTTCAACTTGATGCCGGCGGCGGTATGGCCCGAGTTCGCGCCACCGTTGACCTTGAGCACGACCGAGACGGGTGCGCTTGATGCCGCCAGTTCGTGCGCGATTTCCGGGATGAGGCGTCCCTTGCCTTCATCGCCCAGGGAGATGCCGACATCGGCGATTAGCTGACTCGTGAAAGGGAGGAGTGACATGGTTCCAGAAGGCAACCGAGGTCCTACCCCTGTTGCCCGACAGTTGAAGCGGTCGGGCAAGGGAAAGTGCAAACAGATTTTGCGGGAATCAGGGGCCCGAAGGCTCAGTTCTTGGCTTGAGTCTTGATCTCGACCACATCATGCGGCGCGGCCTCCTTCTGGCCGGCGGGGCTGATCCGCATGAACCGGGCCCGGGCGCGAAGCTCGGGCAGGGTCGCGGCCCCCAGATAGCCCATGCCACTCTGGATGCCACCGAGGAGGGAGGAAAGCACGTCATCGGCGGATCCGGACACCTCCTTCAAGGCCTCAATGCCTTCCGCCGTCAGCTTGCGAGTGGTGTCCGTCTTGTCGTGGCCGTACCGCGCCGCGCTGCCGGCCTTCATGGCGGAGACCGAGCCCATGCCGCGGTATTGTTTGAAGAGCTTGCCGTTGATTTCCATGATTTCGCCGGGAGCTTCGCGGCAGCCGGCAAGCAGTCCACCGAGGATGACGGCGTCGGACAAGGTCAGCGCCTTGACGATGTCGCCGCTCTTGGTCATGCCGCCGTCCGCGATGATTCGCACCCCGCATTCGGCAGCGGCGGCACTGGCGACATAGAGGGCGGTGAGCTGCGGAATGCCCACACCGGCGACAATGCGCGTGGTGCAGATCGAGCCAGGACCCTGGCCGACCTTCACGGCACTGGCTCCGCAGTCGGCGAGGAACTTGACTCCATCCGCGCTGGTAACGTTTCCGCCGATGAGTGTCAGGCTGGGGAAGGCGTCGCGCAGCATCCTGACAATTTCACCGACTCCGGCCGTATGGCCGTGGGCGGTGGACACCGCGACGGCATCGATCGATTCGTCCATCAAGTGGCCCACATGGGTGATCATACGGTCACGATCCAGGCTGCCGTCAGGCTTGCGCACGGGGGCGATGGCTGCACCGACCACCAGGCGGAATTCCGCATCGCGGGCAGGCTTGCGGCGTGATTTTGCCTCGGCAGTGATGCGCTCCACGTCTGAGAAGGTGACGAGCCCGCGCAGCCGGTCGTTGTCATCGACCACCAGCATCTTGTGGATGCCGACATTTTCGGTGAAAAAGGCGTCGGCCGCCGCAATCGGATCCGGCTGGAGCTTCCGTTCGTGCAGGGTGAGGATGTCCTTGCGCGCGACCATCGCCTCTGACACTTTTTTTGCGCGGTAGCGATCGCGTACAGTTGCCCCCGAGAGCAGGCCCACCAGCATGCCCTGACTGTCGACGACGGGAAAGGTGCGAAATTCGAAGCGGCGTTGTTCGATCATGCCCAGCACGTCACCCAGGTACTGGTCCGGCATGACGGTGATCGGATCCTGAATCAGGCCATGAATGTGGCGCTTGACCCGGGCGACCTCCTTCACCTGGTCGCGTGCCGCCATGTTGTAGTGGATGAGCCCCAGTCCACCGTTCAAGGCCATGGCGATCGCCATGCGGGCCTCGGTGACAGTGTCCATGTCCGATGAGATGATCGGAATGGACAGTCGCAGGGTATCGGACAGAGAGGTGCCGGCGTCGGCGTCGCGCGGCAGCACATCGGAATACAAGGTCGCCAGGGAGACGTCGTCGAATGTCAGCGCTACGGGAAGATTCGCCCGAAAAAACGATGAGGCAGGCAGGTAGAACTCTGCGTCTATCGCGGATGTGGCGGTGGAACGAGTGGCAACCTTAGTCATGGTTGCCGGGAAGGAGGTAGAGCATCCGGCGGGAAGCGCAAATGCTTTCTTCAGATCCGCATTATTCGGGCCGGGGGGGAGCGGGGTTCCGGAGTGACCAAATCAGGTAAATGACAACCCCAACGCAAATTCCGGAGTCAGCGACATTGAATGTCGGATAGACATAACTCCCGAAATGGAAGTCGAGAAAATCGATCACGTGTCCGTGGACCAGCCGGTCGATCAGGTTGCCGGCGATGCCACCACAGAGCAGCCCGAAACTGATCTGCACGGGTCGTGCCTTCAGGGAAATCGTATGCCGCCAGAAGAAAATTGCCGCCAGGGCGGCGACGGCGAAGCAGGCCAGCAGGATGCTCCGGCCGGTGAACATGCTCCACGCGGCCCCGGTGTTTCCGACGTGAACCAGATAGAAAAATCCGTCGATGAGGGTGATGGCACGGGGCGGCCCGTAGGTGCCCAAGGGCAGGCGGGCATTGATCCAGACCTTCGTCGCCTGGTCCGCCAGGAACAAGGTGAGAGCCAGTATCCAGAACAGGCGGTAGACGCGGAAACGTCGCGGCAACGTCACGGTGTCAGGCAACGGGGGTGCTGCACTGCTGCCTCCCGCGGGGGAATTGCCGACCGAGCCGGGAGAGGTGGATTCGGGATTCAATCTGGCAAAGTCGAGCGGTGGGCGAGGTTTCCCGCCTATTCATCGTCGCCGCTGTCACCGCCGCCAAGCGAACCGCCTTCTTCGCCGAGTTCACCGAAGAGGCCCGCGCCGGTCCGGGACCGGTAGCGGTTGCGTTCGATTTCCTTCTGGGCTTCCGCGGAGAACCGGGTGAATGGCACGGCGAGCAGGCGCTCCTTGGCGATGGGCTTCTGCGTCATTTCGCAGATGCCGTAGGAGCCGGTCTTGATGCGCTGAATGGCGGCCTCGATCTCCGACAGGGCTTCCTGCTCGCTGGAAACGAGACTCAGTGCGAAGTCGCGGTCGAACGTATCGGTTCCGGCATCCGCCATGTGTTGGCCGTAGCTCGAGAGGTCCCCCGCATCGTCCTTGGCAGAACGCTTGAGTGTATCCTCGGTGTGCAGGTCGAGCTGACCGGTGACATGGTTGCGCAGGTCGATGAGCAGTTTGAAATAGCGCCTGAATTTTTCGGGAATGTTGGCGTGGTCCTCGGCGGGTCTCGTCGGCTTGTGCGGATTGAATCCGAGGATATCCGCCAGTGATGCCGCCTTGACGTGGTTGGGCTGGGCCGGCTTGGCCAGATGACTGGCCGCATCGAGTCTTGTCACCTTCTGGTTTTGGTTCGCCCGGGTCGCCTTGTCCCCATTTTCGGGCGTCTTGGCGGCGATGGCCTTGGCGATCTCGCGCACCTCCTCGAGGGAGAACGCAATCGGCTTCGCCGACTTCTTGTGGCCGAGGATCCGGCTGCGCAGCGCCTCGCGGGCCTTTCCCTTCTCGAGGGATTTTGCGGAAGGTTTGGGCGGGACGGGTGCGGCGGCTGACTTGGGTGCGATCGGTGCAGCGGGGGCCTTGGGTGGGACCGGAGCGGGTGCCGGCGCAGCCGCAACTGGCGCGGCCTTGGGGCTCGGCTTGGGAGCGGGGGCAGGCTTCGCCGGAGGAGCCTTGGCGGCGACGGTCTTCGCTCGGGTGGGTTTGCGGGGGGCCTTCGACGCCGGTGCCGCAGGGGCCTTCTTTTTCGCTCCGGATTTCCTGGAGTTCCTGGATGTCGGTGCGGGCTTCGAGGGGGCGGGCTTTTTGTGACGTGCCATTTTTCTAAAGGGTGATCAAAAAATTTCTAACTGGCGAGGGCGTCCGCGCAACGCGGGCACACCGCGTCGCCTTCTGCGGTTTTTTCCAATGTGGGAGCCCAGCGCCAGCAGCGCGGGCAACGGACCAGACCCAGTTCCTGCGCATGACGAACGGATGCGCTGAATCGGCCGGTGGACGGGGCAGCGGAAACCTCTGCGCTGACATCGACCTGGGAGACGATGAACAGTTCGGGGAGAAAATCCCGGTGTTTCTCGAGAATGCGTGCCAGGGAGGCATCCCGGACCGAAAGCGAAACGGCCGCGTCGAGGGACTTGCCGAGCACACCGGCGGCCCGCAACGGTTCAATGGCCTCGTTGACGCCGCGGCGAACGTCCAGCAATGCCGCCATTTCCTGCTCGACCTGGGGTTGGAGCCAGGCGTCGTTGGCCGTGGGCCAGTCCTGGAGATGAACGGAGCTGCGGGGGTTCCCGGGGCCGTCGGACGGCTCGTCGGTTGGGAAATCGGCATTGAACTCGCTGTGGCACCAGGCTTCGTCCGCCGTGAAGGTCAGGATGGGCGCCAGGAGCCGGACCAGGGTCTGGAAAATGTGGTGGATCGCGCTCTGCGAGGACCGGCGCAGGGGATGGTCGGCGCGCAGCGTGTAAAGCCGGTCCTTGAGGATGTCATGGTAAACCGCTGACAGGGTCGTGGCACAGAACTGGCTGCAGAGTTGGTGGACGCGGTGAAATTCGTATGCCTCGTACGCTGCGGTGCAGTCGCGCAATAGAACGGCAGTCTGGTGCAATGCCCACCGATCGAGAGTGTCGAGGTGTTCGGCGGCAACGGCGTCACGAGTGCGGTCGAAATCGAACAGGGTCGAGAGCTGATAACGGAACGTGTTGCGAAAAAGGCGGTAGGCCTCCGCCGCATTGTTGAGGATCTTCTCGGAGAGCGTGATGTCCTCCGTGAAGTTTTGCGAGGCGATCCAGAGCCGGATGACATCCGCGCCGTATTGGGCGATGAAGTTGTCGGAGGTCGGGGGCTTTTCATACTGGCCCGATTTCGAGATCTTCTTGCCGTCCTCACCGACGATGAACCCGTGGGTCAGCACGCTCCGGTAGGGGGCGGATCCGTAGGCGATGACACTCGTCCAGAGTGATGACTGGAACCAGCCGCGATGCTGGTCGCTGCCTTCGAGGTACAGGTCGGCGGGCCATTGGGTGTCGCCCTGGGCGTGTCGCAGGACCGCGACGTGCGAGGATCCGGAGTCGATCCAGACGTCGAGGGTGTCGCGACCGTTGGTCAGCGTGTTCGCGGGAGGCCAGCCGGCGGGGAGCGGGATGCCGTCGAGAATTTCGGCCGCCGTGGAGTCGTACCAGAAATTGGTGCCGCGCCGCGCAAATTTGTCAGCGATGGCGCGTGCCACGCCCGCGTCGAGATACGGTTTTTTTTGAGCGTCGTAAAACGCCACGATCGGGACGCCCCAGGAACGCTGGCGGCTTACACACCAGTCGGGGCGGGCCTCCACGGCGCCGCGGATGCGGTTCTCACCCCAGGCCGGCACCCAGCGCACCCCCGGCAGCGCTGCGAGTGCGTCCTGGCGGGGCGTCGCGGATGCACCGCCGGCGCCATCAAGACTGACGAACCACTGGTCAACCGCGCGGAAAACGATCGGGGTCTTCGAACGCCAGCAGTGGGGATAGCTGTGCGTATAACGCTGCTTTGCCAGAAGGCTTCCGGTATCGGCCAGCAGCTTGAGCACGGCGATGTTCGCCGGCGAAGTACGTTTCGCATCGAGGTCCTCAACCGATTCCAGCGTTGTCAGGCCGACGAGTCCGGCGGGAATCTGGCCGTCATCGAGATATTTCCCGTCATCGCCCACCGGGCAATAAATGGGCAAACCGTATTTCAGGCCCGTGAGATAGTCGTCCATGCCGTGACCTGGTGCGGTGTGCACGGCACCGGTGCCGCTGTCTGTGGTGACGTAGTCGGCAAGGACCACGGGCGAGGCACGGTCGATAAATGGGTGGCGGGCGGACAGCTTCTCGAGTTCGCGGCCACTGACTTTCCTGTCGATGACCGGCGTGCCTTCGATCTTGGCGGCGGCAAGCACCGCCGGCAGGAGCGGTTCAGCGACGAGGATGCGTTCCGCTCCGATGTCGGCGACGACGTAATTGATTTCCGGATGCAGTGCGACCGCCAGGTTGGCGGGGATCGTCCAGGGCGTTGTCGTCCAGATGACGATGCTGAGTGGCTTGTCGTTGGGCAGTCCGAATTTTTTCGCTTCGGCCCCGGGAACCCGAAACTTCACCCAGATCGCGGGCGAGAGATGCTCCTTGTATTCGATCTCCGCCTCAGCGAGGGCCGTCTCAAAGGGGATCGACCAGTAAACCGGCTTCTTGCTGCGGTAAACCAAGCCCTTTTCGACGAAGAAGGCAAAGGTGCGGACGATGTCGGCCTCAAATTCGGGTGCCTTGGTCTTGTATTGGCTGGCCCAGTCGGCGAGCACCCCGAGGCGTTTGAACTGCCGGGTCTGCACCGCGATCCAGTTTTCGGAAAATGCGTCGCATCGGGCCCGCAGTTCGGCGGTCGAAACCGTCTGGTTCCGGGCCTGCAATTCGCGGGTGACCTTCTGCTCGATGGGGAGTCCATGGCAGTCCCATCCCGGCACATAGGGGGTGCGGAATCCCCGCATGGACTTGTAGCGGAGGGTCAGGTCCTTGAGGGTCTTGTTGAGCGCGGTGCCGATATGGACGTCGCCGTTGGTAAAGGGCGGGCCGTCATGCAGCACAAAGGCAGGCTGGCCCCGTCGACGGTGCTGTATCGCCTTGTAGAGCCCATGTTTTTCCCAGTGCGCGAGGCGCGCCGGTTCGCGCTGAACCAGATTCGCCCGCATGGGAAAATTGGTCCTGGGTAACTGCAGAGTGTCCTTGAGGTCTTGCGGCATGCCAAAGAAGGGCGGCAGAGGCTATGGTGAGACCCCAGCTAGTCAAGGCAGGCGACAGGAAATGCGTCATTTTTGCGAAAAACCACGGTCCCGTGGGGCGATGCGGCCCGGACGATGACGATGCGGGTTTTCGGGCAGAATCGGCGGACAAGGACGGCCCTCCGGGGCACCCGCCGATGGAATGCGGCATGGCGGCTGGCCGGGCGTTGTGGTTACGCAGCCTCAGGCATAGGCCATGGCAACGCGGCCGTAAGCGGGACGTGGGGCAAGGAAGTAGTCCTGGGCATTCTCCGATCCCGGATGGGAGCCGAATTCGGGGGCGGCTTCTGCGAGACTCTTCCGCAGGCTTTCGCGGGCACGGGCAATGCGGCTCTTGACGGTGCCGACGTTGATGCCGAGCGCCTGTGCGATTTCGTCGTACGACAGTTGCCGGGTGTTGCGCATGATCAGGATTTCCCGGTGTCGTGAATCCAACTTTTCCATGCAGATCGAAATGAGTTCGGAAAACTCGTTGGTGGCGGTTTCCTGGGCGGGATCGCCCCGTTCAGTGGAGATGTAATCACCGAGTGTGGTGTCGGTTTCATCGCCGAGCGGGCGGTCGATGGAGACCATGTCCTTGCGGCGTCGACGGAAAAAATACCAATAGCGGTTGCGCGCCAGATTGAGTGCGATGCGGTACATCCAGGTCGCGAGGGAGGAATCGCCGCGGAACTCTGCGAGACCGCGGTACACGCGCACGAAGGTGTCCTGGACGATTTCTTCGGCATCCGCGCGGTTGCGCAGGAGGTTGATGCCCAGGCCGAGGATCTTCCCGGAATGGCGATCCATGATTTCGTTGAATGCGGTCTCATCTCCAGCGTTGAATCGCCTGACCAGTTCAGCGTCGCAGTCCGCCTCCAGGGTTGCGGGCTTTTGGGCGGATGCCAAGGTGCCGGCAATCCGGGCCTCGGTGTCATTGGAGGTTGAATACGAGTTGACGGACAGTCCGTCTGGCAGACCCGGCGGCCGTGGATGCCGGGCGGATTCGGGACGAGGACGGAGGGCAGCCGGTTCCAAGGTTGCAGTGGGCATGATGTGGCGGATGTGGGTTGAAGGCGGCGGGCGATGCTCAGGACCTGCCCGCCTTGTAACTCAATCCATGCCAACCCACCCCGTTTCCGGATAACCGATTGGCAGCCTTCAGTTTGAAATTCCGAGCCCGGAATCGATGCGATTCCGGAACGTGCGTTTTGAACGACCGGCCGGGCAATTTGTTGCAAAATGCATGGCGACGGCTCCGTCATGATGCGAACCGGGCTCTCTTCCCCGGGGTATGTCCCGCAGCGGGGGGCGACCTATAGCGAAACGTCCTTCAAGGGATGAAGGTCGAGCAGGTTGCCGTACCAACCTTTGACCTCCGGTCGCTGCAGGTTGTTGCGAACGTAAAAGTAAATGGGCAGGATCGGATTTTCCGCCGCGAGGATGTCCTCGCAGCGCTGGAACGCGGCAAAGCGCTCGCTTTCGCTCGTTGCCGTCTGGGCGGCGGCGATCATGCGGTCGTATTCGGAATTTGACCAACCGGTCTGATTGTTGCCGTTGTCGGTGGTCATGGTGTCGAGGAAGGTGCTGGGATCCACGTAATCGCCCACCCAGGCGTACCGGGCGATCTGGTAGTTGAGGGTGCGCATGGTTTGCTCGAAAACCTTCGCCTCCTGATTGTCGAGACCGACGTCG
>CAZOXB010000033.1:0-22830 GCA_964583635.1 uncultured Opitutaceae bacterium
AGCAGGCTCGTGAACAGATCGATGCCGCCCGTCTGCTCGAGGATGTTGATCATCATGCTCACGCCGCAGACCATGATGAGCACGGCCCAGGGCACGGATTTCACCGTGTCAGCGTCTCCCGCCGCCCCGGCGAGGACGAGCAAGGTGGCCGCCGCCACCGCACCGAGGCCGATGTTCGCCTGGAACAACACGACGCTGCCGATCCACGCGGCGAGCACGAGCAGGGTGAAGACATGCGTGCCGGTGACCGGGATCGGCACGCTTTTGGCCGGGACATCCCGCTGCCGGACGAGCTTGAGACCACCGAAGAGGAGATAGGCGGCGGCGGCGGCGAGCGTGTGGGCGACGAAATTGGCGAGAAAGACGCTGGTGTGCGATGGCTCGATGCCCGCCTTCTCGAACTGCGCCTGCACGATCAGGCCGACGGCGCTGAAGGGCGAGAGATTCCCGGCGTTGGCGCCGTTGCCGACCATCAGCGCCATCAACACGGCGGGAACGCCGGCGGCCACTCCGGTGGACATCGCGATGGGCGCGATCAGCGCCGTGCTGGCGATCGCACCCGGGCCAAGCGCCGAGACGCCGCTGGCGAGCAGGAAGAACACGGCCGGCATCAGAGCGGTCACGCCGCGGCAGGCGCCGATGATCCGCGCCGTGATGGCCGCGAGCGTACCGTTTCGTTCAGCCGCTCCGAACAGCAGCGACACGCCGAGCAGCGTGAGGAAGAGCGAGGAGGGGAACGCAGCCATCAGGGCGTTCGTCTTCATTCCCGCGACGCCCAGCGCAACCACCCAAGCCAGCGCGATGGCCAGCAGACCGACATTGATCCGGGAAGTCAGGCTGACCGCCATGACCACGAGCAGGGCGACGAGCGAGCTGGCAGCGGGATCGAACGCGGGCAGACTGGCGGCGACAAGCGGAAGTTCGGTCATGCGGCGGAGGGCGAAGGACTCGAGGCTGCCATGGCGGAGAAAGCGCTCCAGCCTGTGAGCAAAATCGGTGTCACTTCAAGCGATCAAATTTCTGATGGATATTGGAATTTCCAGAGCTGAAAAGTGAACTGGACGCATCCCCTGCCCAGTAGTCTGGCATGGGATCCGTGGGCTCGGCATTCTTTGGACGCTGATGTTCGGACTGAACCTCAGCACCCACGCGAAGCATCTATCTTTTTGCCGGACGAAACTGGATCGAGTAGAGGTCGGCGTCGCGCAGGACGACGCGCAGCCGGATGGGGATGCCCTGGAGTTTCCTCAGACTGGTGCCCCAGTTGGGATTGGCGGCCCAGACCACGGGATGCTCGATTTCGTCGCCCCACAGCGGCGGGAAGTTTTCCAATTCGTAGCCCGGGATCGGATTGCCGCGGGAGTCCTGCAATTCCAGGCGGATCGATCCCATGGCGGAAGTCTCGAAATTCAGCACGAGAGTCTCTCCGTCGTGGATGAAGGGCTTGGTGACAAACCCGCCCCCGCGATAGCTGGCGTTCACCGACACCATGCCGTCGAGGCGCAGCACGCCGCGGCGCAGGTGCGCAGTCGGCGATCGATAGTTCTGCGTGAAGTAGAGCGAGAGCTCGTCGGGCGCGGTCTGAAGCAGGCCGTTCGCGATGTAGTTGTTCCGATCGGTCCAGTTCAGCGGATCCCTGCCGGGGCGAAGGAAGGATTCGAGGAAGCGGCGATCCCAGTGGACGCCGTCGCGACTCGACATGAAGACGGAGTCGTTGACGCCGACGTTCACCTTGTCGGGCTGCCGGGGTGAGGTGCGATAGGGCACGTAACGATCGGGAAAGCCGACGTAGATGTGGGGAGCACGTTCGTAGGGCCGTGCGCCGGCGGTGTAGAGCTGTTCCATCGGGACATTCCCGTAGTCGAACCACTGGATCGACTCCTTCGGCCAGTGCGCGAAATCGACGGATTCGGCAAACTTCGACCAGCGAACGCCTCCTTTCATGGCCCGGTAGAAGGCGACATATTTTTTCCGGATCGTGTCCCAGAAGACGATATTCTGCGTGTCGAAGACATTGGTCGTGTCGTCGGGAATGAGCGAATAATCGCCCAGCTTGGTCCAGCGAAGGCCGTCGGGCGACGTGTAGCCGGCGAGGCCGTAACCCTTGATGCCCGCAATCCTGGTGCCGGTGGTCGCCTTGTAGCGCTCGCTGGCCGGTGCCGCTGGATTCAAGTCGAGGAACGGCGTAAAGGAGAGGGCATCCTGTCCCATGAGCAGGATGTTGTTCTCCTTTGATCCGCGGAATTCAACGAGGCCCAGACTGGGTCGGATCCAGTGGATGCCGTCGCGGCTTTCCGCGTAGCAGACCGTCATCGGCGACTGCGCGGTGTGGACGTCCTTGTTCTCCGGATGGGGAGCGCTCCCGCGGTAATAGAGGCGATGGAGCCCCTGGTCGTTGATGACGGTGAAGTAGGCGCAGGTCGACCCCTCCCAAGGCTGGTCGAATGTGAGCACCGTCTCCGCACGGATGGGCGAATGCAGCTTCAGCTGCACGTCGTCCATGCGGTCGATCAGCGAGTCGTCGACGAAGAGCTCCAGTCGTGAGCCGAGGTCAATGGAAGCCGGTGGATTGGTGGTGGCGCGGGAGAGCGGGTGCTGGCTGGCAAGGAGGACGGCGAGCGCGAGCGCACGGATGAGGATGGGACGGTCGTCCATCATGGCCCGCTCGCGGCTGCCATTGCCTCCGCGACCGATTGGGCGCCGATTGTCGGCCGACCGCTGATGGGTGCGTCCACATTGTCGTGAGGCCAGGTCGCGGGATCGGCGTATTTCCCGTCATCCTTGTAGAGCCGTTGCAGACGGGCGATCTCCGCCTTGAGTTCGGCAAACCTGGCGGCGATGGCGGGCTGCTTCGCCTCGCCGGGATCGTGGAGCAGGTTGTGCAGTTCGGTGGGATCCGCGGCGAGGTCGAACATCTCGTACGCATTCTGTTTCCAGTAGTAGATCAGCTTGTGTGTGGGCGTGCGGACGCCCAGGTGTGCGGAGGTGTTGTGGTGGCCCGGATCGTGATAGTAGCGGTAGTACATGCTGGTGGGCCAGTCCTGCGGCGTCCTGCCATGCAGCAAGGGCACGAGCGAGTGTCCCTGCATCGACTTCGGGATCGGCAGCCCGGCGAGGTCCAGGAACGTGGGAGCAAGGTCAAGGTTGGTTGCGAGCGCCCGCGCAACGGCACCGGTCTTGATGCCGGGGCCGCGCACCAGGAGCGGAATCTCCAGGCCGGGCTCGTACATGAAGCGTTTGTCGTAGAGGCCGTGCTCGCCGAGAAACCAGCCGTTGTCGGAGGAATACATCACGATGGTGTTCTTCGCGAGGCCGCTCTCCTCAAGGTAGTCGAGCACCCGCCCGACGCCATCATCGACGCCCTGCACGCAGGCAAGGTAGTCGCGCATGTAATGCTGGTATTTCCATTCCACGAGTTCGTCGCCGGCCAGCGTCCGGCCGTCGACCACGAGCTCCATCGGCTTCACGCTCAGCCAGTCGGCCCGCGCGCGGCCGGTGAGTTCGGGCGGTGGCGTCAGCTTGAGGTCGTTGCGGGTCAGATCGCGGGCGACGGTCTGCTTGTTGGCGGGCAGCGCCGCCGGCCGGGTGGCGTAGTCATCCCAGAGCGTGGCCGGCTGCGGTATCATGCGATCCTTGAACAGCGCCTTGTTGCGTTCATCCGGGTCCCAGTTGCGGTGGGGCGCCTTGTGGTGGAGCATGAGGAAGAAAGGCTTGTCCTTTGGTCGCGTCTTCAGGAATTCGAGGCCGAGGGCGGTGATGATGTCCGTGCAATAGCCGGGGATCGTGAGCGTGCCGCCCGGGACAAGGAAATCGGGGTTCTGGTACTTGCCCTGGCCCGGCAGGACGATCCAGCGATCAAAGCCGGTGGGATCCGAGCCAAGGTGCCATTTGCCGATGACACCGGTATGATACCCGCCGGCGTGAAGATGCTTCACCACTGTATCGCGCGATCCATCGAAACGATTGAACACCGGGACGCCGTTCAGGTGCGAGTACTGGCCGGTCAGCAGCGTCGCGCGACTGGGGGTGCAGATGGAATTGGTGACGAAGCAGTTTGCGAAGCGCACGCCGCCGGTCCCGATGCGATCGATGTTGGGGGTCTGGTTGACCCTGGAGCCATAGGCGGAGATCGCCTGCCGGGCGTGGTCATCGGAGAAGATGAAGAGGATGTTGGGTCGCTCGGAGGCGACGGCGTGGGTGAGGGCAATGCCTGCGAGAAGGGATGCGAGGAGGCTTTTCATGAAATCGGGTGGACGATCGATGCAGGTCGGGGAATGGCCGCGACACGGCCTTCATCATTCGACGGCGTTCGAAATTCTGGCCATACTGGGACGATGGGGTAGCATCCGGATTTGAGGGGGCAAGGGTTGAGCCCAAGAGATTGGCTGCCTCGGGATGGCTGTGCAATGGCGATGTCGGATTTTTGGACTGAAAGCGAATCGACGTTTGCCATGCCACCGGTGATCGGGCTGAATGACGGTCCTCCTATGGATGCCTTTTCCCGCGTGGCGCTTGGCGCTTCACTGCTGCTATCCGGCCTTTCAGCATTCACGCGAGTCGTCGCTGCCGACCACCTGACTTCGGGCGATGTCACCCTCGCATCGTTGTCGGACTTCCAGCCGACCGGCGCCAACTGGCAGATGGCGGGTGGACTCGGAGGTGACCCCCGCCATGCCGCCGTTCTTGTCCCCGTCGCCGGCCACGGCGTGCTGGTCAACCGGCCGGACAAGGTTGACCACAAGCATCTCTTCTCCACGTGGGAGCACGGGGATCTGGAAGTCGACCTCGAGTTTCTCCTGCCGCCCGGATCGAACTCCGGCATCTATCTGATGGGGCGCTATGAGGTGCAGCTGTTCGACAGTTGGAAGGTGATCCATCCCACGTCCGGCGATTGCGGTGGCATTTACAAGCGTTGGGATGCGAGCCGTGGCAAGGGACAGGAGGGCTATGATGGGGTGGCACCGCGGGTCAATGCCTGCCGGGCACCCGGATTGTGGCAGCGATTGCAGATTGTGTTTCAGGCGCCACGCTTCGACGCATCGGGCACGAAGGTGCAGTCTGCGCTATTTCGGAAAGTCGTGCTCAATGGCACCCTGATTCATGAAAACGTGGAAGCAACGGGTCCCACCCGTTCCGCTGCCTTTGCAACGGAGGCCGCCTGGGGTCCGTTGATGATTCAGGGGGATCATGGATCGCTCGCGCTGCGTTCGATTCATTGCCGGGTTCCGGTTGTCGACCCGAAAGCGGCACGCGAGAAAAAGGAGCCGCGGCGCGGTGCACCCATGCCGATTCGCGTCGAGCCCACCGACCGGGTACTGGTGCAACGCGGTTTCGTTCCCTGGGATCCCTACAAACGGCTGTACGCCTGCTCGGTTGGAAGTCCGGCCGGTCTGCATTTCGCCTATGATTTTGAGCTGGGAGCGCTGCTGCGCCTCTGGCGCGGAGGTTTTCTTGATACGACTGAAATGTGGGAAAGCCGGGGTGAGCCCCAGATGGCCCGGCCCACCGGAGCGACCCTGGATCTCCTGGCCAAGCCAAGCGTGGCGCTGCTGGAGCAGCCTGCGGTGGACGGATGGCCATTGAGTCCCGGGGCGCTCTTCGCCTCGGATGGCTACCGGCTCGAACCGGATGGCACGCCGGTGTTTCTTTCCCACCTGCATTCCCTGAACATTGAGGACCGCCTCGTGCCGGCGTCTGATCAATCCGGTTTGGTGCGCACGCTCGTCGTCTCGGGCCGCCGGTCGGGGTGGGCGGCGTTTGTCATGCTGGCGGAGTCAGACACGATCAAGCGTGTACCCGAGGGTTTTGTCATTGGCGACCGCGCCTGGTATCTCGATTGGCCGGACGCGTCCCCCCACAAACCGGTGATCCACACCGTTCATGACCGGCAGATGCTCCTCGTCCCGGTGATCGACGAGACATTGGGCACACCGTTGGTCTATACCTTGGTCTGGTAAACGCCGCCATGAGCATGTCGAACCTGTCTTCACTTTTCCGTCGTGTGGCGTTGTCACCAAGGGATCGTTCATTGCGAAACCTCGCGGCCGGCATCGGGCTTCTTTTGGCGGGATCCGTGGAGCTGCATGCACAGAACCCCTCCGAGATCGAGCGTTTTTCCGGGCCTTCATCCGAACTCGTGAAGAGGGAAGACCGGCACTGGCATCGCACGCCAATCCCGGTGCCGGAGGAGATCGTGCTGGAGGTGAGCGGTATCCTGCCGGTGGAGGGAGAGCGACTCCTCGTGTGTACCCGCCGTGGGGAACTCTGGTGGATCGACGGCGCCTACGACGATGATCCGAAGCCGCGCTACCGGTTGTTTGCCTCGGGGTTGCACGAGCCGCTGGGGATAGCGCGGGCGCCGGGCGGTGGATTCTACGTCGCCCAGCGGCCGGAGATCACGCACATCGATGATCTCGACCGGGATGGTCGCGCGGATTCCTTTCGCACCGTCTACCCACTGCCCCTTTCCGGCAACTATCATGAATATGCCTTCGGTCCGGTGCTTGCACCCAATGGCAATCTCCGCGTGACGCTGAACGTGTCGTTTGGCGCGCCGACGCAGAGCTCGGTCCCATGGCGGGGCTGGATGATCGAAGTCACTCCCGACGGACGCATGACGCCGATTGCGGCGGGATTGCGCTCTCCTGCGGACCTGCTGCTGACCTCGAAAGGACTTTGGCTTTATTCCGAAAATCAGGGGGAGTGGGCGGGATCCGGGCGCGTGACGGAGGTCCAACCCGGTGATTTCATGGGTCACCCCGCTTCGCTGGCGTGGTCGAATCTGCCGGGATCACCGGTCAAACTGGGACCCAACGACGTCATTCGGGAGGAAGAACCGATGCATCGTTTGGTGTATCGGATGAAGGGTCTGAAACTGCCGACGGTCTGGCTTCCGCACACGGTGTTCGGAATTTCCAATGCGGGGCTGGCCGAGGATCTGACGGGGGGCCAGTTCGGCCCGTTTGCCGGCCAGCTTTTTGTCGGCGACCAGGGACAGAGCAAGCTCATGCGCATCAGCCTCGAGCAGGTCCGCGGGGTTTGGCAGGGGGCTGCCTATGCGTTTCGCGAAGGCTTTGAGAGCGGCCTGCTGCGGGTGCATTTCGGCGAGCGCGGACGCGTCTTTGTGGGGGAGACGGCCCGGGGCTGGGGTTCAGTCGGCCCGAAGCAATATGGCCTGGAACGGCTGACTTACACGGGCGTGATGCCGTTTGAGATTCAGGAGGTGACGGCGCAGCCGGATGGCTTTCTGCTGCGCTTCACGCAGCCGGTTGACCGCGAGACGGCCGCTCAGGCCTCAAGCTATTCCATCGCCGGATTCACCTACCTCTACCACAGCACGTATGGCAGCCCGCCGATTGAGCGGCTCACCTGTCCGATCCGCAAAGTCGAGGTGTCGGCCGACGGGCTTTCCGTGCGCATTGCCGGGGTCTGTCTGCGGGAAGGCTACATCCACGAGATCAAGATGCCGGGGGTGCGCTCCCGCGACGGCAATGAGACCGTGCTGCATCCGGTTGTCTACTACACGTTGAACCGCATTCCCGTGGGCCCGCGAATCATCCCGGTCGATCCGGCCGATCGCGAATGGTGTCAGCAGGCCTTGTCGACAGTGCCGATGGCGAATTCGCCCAAACGACCCACCAAGAGGCCGGCGAAATGGACGACCCGGGAGGGAGAGCGCCAGATCCTGCTCGGCACGCTGCCGGGCATGAAGTTCGATCAGGAACTGATCCAGGCGAAGGCCGGTGAGGAGCTGCTGATTGTCTTTCACAACAAGGATGACATGCTGCACAACTTCGTGCTCTGCGCGCCCGGACGCGGCCAGGCGGTGGGCACGGCCGCCTTGTCCATGGGTGTCGAGGGGGCGGCCCGCAGTTATGTGCCCGATCTTCCGGACGTGCTGGTGCACACCGCGCTTCTGTCGCCCGAAACCACGGATCGCATCTACTTCACGGTTCCCGAGGCGCCGGGTGATTATGACTACATCTGCAGCTTTCCGGGCCACGCCATGACCATGAAGGGCGTGCTGCGGGTCAGTCCCCGGTAGTTGGGTGCATCGAACCTCGAGATGTTTAACCCATTGGAGATGTCACTTGTGAGCAAAGGGTTGCAAACATATGCAGTCGACCTGAAGAGACTGGCGGGGCAGGGGAGAAATTGAAGCTTTACACCGCGCGGGCGGATCGGCACTTCCTTACCTTTCAACTCTCTCACCATGGGCAATCTGAAGAAGAAGCGTCGTCTCAAGATGAACAAGCACAAGCGCAGGAAGCGCTTGAAATCCAATCGCCACAAGAAGCGCACATGGCAGAAATGAGCGCTGTCCGGACGGCGCCCTGAGACACGAGAGTCTCCACTCTTATCGACCCGCTGCATTGCCGCAGCGGGTTTTTCTTTTTTTTGACAGATGCCCCTTTCGCGAGGGCGCCTGAAACCTTTGCACGGTTTTAGCAAAGCCAGTTAAGTTCTGGTAAATGCGGATATTACGCAGGTGGCAAACCGCCTTTTGGTTTGCTCCCGGGAGCGGTGCGTCGATTCGTCCTCCATCAAGACCAAAGCGCCAGCTCCGACATGCGATTCCGGCAAAAACAAACGACCTTAAGCTTCGGGGGACCGCGTGCCGTATAGGGGCGCGTAGCGATCGTCATGCTTTTCAATTCCAAACCCAAGGGCTTCTTCGTCGATTGCAGCGAACATGGGACATTTGTGGCCCGCACCAGCGGTGCCGTGCCTCCGTTCGTTGTTGAGGAATTGCGGGAAATCCCCCCGGGGGAACTCACCGCCCTGACCGAGACCCTGAAGCAGCTCCAGCCGAAACGCAGCCAGACCGGCTTTGTGCATGCCACCGTCGGGATGCATTCCGACCACCGCCTGCTGCGTCGGGCGACGCTCGAGGTCAAGCGGGTGAAGGAGAACGGCTATCTGGACGAGGTGCTCCAGACCCAATTCAAGATCGAGCCGGACAAGTACATCGCCGCGGTGCTCAACGCCAACGACGGATCGGAATACGATACGGTCAAGGCGGCCCAGAAGGATGTCATTTTCTGCGGGGTGCCCCAGGAGGAGGTCATTGCATTCCAGGATTCCGTGCTGGCCAAGGGCATATACCCGGAGCGCGTGGAGATCAGCTCGCTCGCGGCGCTCGGGGCGCTCGTGGACTACCTGAGCTACACGCAGTCGCGGGTCCCGACGCTCGTGCTCGAACTCGGATTCGACGTCACGCACTCGTTCATCATCTCGGCGAACGGCATCGATTCGTCACGCCCGATCCCAATCGGCCTGTCCTCGATGATACCGGTCGTGCAGAAGGAACTGGGCCTGAAGGATGAGGAATCGGCCCGAAAACTCTTTTTCTCGAACACCTTTGATTTCACCGGCATGGGCGCGCAGCTCATCCAGCGCCTCCTGAAGGAGCTGCAGTCGTCGATCGGATTCTACGAAGTCCAGACCGGCCTGACGATTGGCCAGGTGGTCTGCACCCAGCTCCCGCTCAAGCTGAGCTGGATCGCCGATGTCATCGCGACGCAGCTCGCGGTCAAGCAGCTCCGCATGGACGTGGTGCCGTGGCTCCACGCCCGCAACATCACCCTCGCCGATTCCCCGAACTCGCTCGCCGCGGATGCCCGCTGGCTCGGCGTGTTCAGTCTGATGGCTCAATATCATGGCCTCGCTCCTGAAAAGAAAGACTGAGAAGCGGCAGGCGCCGCTCGTGCCCGCGTGGCATCCGAACTTCCGCAATTTCGAGCGGTTGCCGGATACCAAGGCCGTGCGCACCTCCTTCTTCGTGAACGGCGTGGCGGTGGTCATCGCGATTTCCCTGCTGCTGGTCTTCGCCTATCAGGAATACGCGCTGTACGTCCTCAAGCGCCAGGTCGCCGATTGGGAGGAACGCATCAATCGCGACCAGAAGGCCAGCTCCCTCGCGGTGGCGGAATACAAGAAATTCCAGGAGGAGGAAAAGAAGGTGGCCGAGCTGGATGCCTTCATGACCAGCAAGATCGTCTTCTCAGACATGCTGCTTGATCTGAGCCGGACGCTTCCGTCGCGCATCGCGATGCAGAACGTCGTCTACCGGATCGATGGCGTGAACC
This sequence comes from uncultured Opitutaceae bacterium, assembly GCA_964583635.1. Lineage (GTDB taxonomy): Bacteria > Verrucomicrobiota > Verrucomicrobiia > Opitutales > Opitutaceae > UBA6669. Next base: position 10,089 of record CAZOXB010000033.1, read on the forward strand.
TGCGCGGCGTGGTCCGCGGTGCCGGTGACCGCGCCAGCGGCGAGGTGGCCGCCTATGTGCAGAAGCTGAAGAACGCCCCGGTCTTCAGCAGGGTCTTCGACAACGTCACCCAGTCAGCCCTGTCCCGCGAGACCCAGGGAGGGCGCCTCTCCTTTGAACTGTTCATGAAGTACAGGACCGCGGCAGCCGCGGCCAAACCCGCCCCCGCGAAGAAATGAGCAAGGACAAATCATCCCCCGGCTTTATCAAGAAGCATCCGCTCAGCGTGGGTTGCGCGCTGTTGAGCGTGCTGCTCATTGCAGCGATCATTTACCGCCGCGACGCGATGCCGTCGACGGTCAGTGATCTTGAGGACAAGACCGCCCGCGGGGAGCGGCTCAATGCCAACATCACCAATTCTGCCCAGCTGACGGAGCAACGCGAGGCTCTGGTCAAAACCAACGCGGCGGTTTCCAGCCGTCTGGTCAAAGCCTCCGAGCTCGCGAAAAACCTCCAATACTTCTACCGGATGGAAGCAGAAACCGGCACGAAGTACGTGGAACTCCGCCAGCAGGCTTCGCCGACCGTGGTCAAGCCGGGCAACACTTACCTGTCCGTTCCCTACACCCTGACCGTCGAGGGAAGCTTCCTCCAACTGGTCACGCTGCTGCGTCGTCTCGAGAACGGCGCACATTTCTGCCGCATCCTCAACGCGACGCTGGCCAAGGGCAGCGGGGATCAGGCCGCAACCCTGGATCTTCTGACCCTCACCATGAACCTCGAACTTCTCGGACAGCCGTGAGACCGTCTCCCCTTCGCTTTCGACTTCGTGCGCTCGCGATTCTCGTCGCGAGTGCCCCGTTCGTTTTTGCGCAGATCAAGGGCGTGAAGGCGGACGTCAATCCGGCCGCCGCCCGCACCGCCGCGGTCGAAAAGGCCCAGAAGCTGACCCGCCAGATCGAGGTGGCCAACCTGCCTCCGACGACGGTCAACCCCTTCAATCCGGCCAGTTTCAACGACCCGGATCCGGAGGAGGCCCGTCTGGCCGCCGAGGCTGCCCGCCGGGCGAAGCCGGTCGCCGGGCCGCGTGTCGCGTCGGATCGCGATCTCCTGGTCGCAATCGCCCATCAGATCAGACCCACGGGCATGATGAACATGGGAGGGGACCCGATCCTCCTGATCGGTCCGCGCAAGCTCCGCGTGGGAGAAACCATTTCCGCCTCATACGAGGAAAAACCGATCGTGGTCACGGTGACCGCGATTGATCGCACCAACTTCACGCTCCGCCTCAACGGCGAAGAGTTTACTCGTCCCATCAAATCAGGAACCAACCCATGAGAACCCGCCTGCTGCTCCTCGCGCTGCTGTCCCAGACAGCCCTGCCGCTTCTCCGTTCGCAAACGTCAGCGGCGGAGGAAAACGCTCCCACTCCCCCGGCGCCTCCCGCGGCCGAGTCGGCGGCCGCGCCCGCCGTCACCCTGACGCCCGTCGAGACGACCGGCGCCACCGCCAAGACCAAGGACACACTCTCCGTCGACTTTCCCGACGAGGAGATCCGGTCGGTGCTGCGCAATGTCGCCGACCTTTTCGAACTGAACCTGGTCATCCCCGAGACCCTCCAGGGGAAGACTTCCGTCAAGCTCCGCGATGTCACCTGGCGGCAGATCTTCCAGGTGATCCTTTCACCGGTCGGCTATACCTTCGTCGAGGATGGCAACATCATCAAGATCGTCACCGCTGATTCGCTGAATCTCGAGCCCGTCACCACCGATGTCTTCATCCTCAATTACGCGAAGGCCGAGGAAATCAAGAAGTCGGTCGAGCCCTTGGTCGAAGCCGCAGCCGGCGGCCGTGTCATCGTGGATGCCCGAAGCAATGCGCTGGTCATCTCCGAGCGCCCGACCCGCCTCAGCCGGGTCCGTTCCATCATTGAGCGACTCGACCGCGCCACGGAACAGGTGATGATCGAGTCGAAGTTCGTCGAGGTCACCGATCGCGACGTCAAGAACATCGGCGTGAAGTGGACCTCGCTGAACGGCTTCAACCTTAACGCCGGTCCCTTCAACCAGAACTTCACCCGTGAACGCTCGGGCGGTTACAACAACTCCACCGAGGACAAGTCAGGTACCTCAAGCTCAACCAACGTAACCAACGCGGGCGGCTCCAACACGTCCAATGCGGTGTCATCTGTCAACGGCGTCCTCAGCAGCACCTCGTCGAGCGGGTCGAATCTCGCGCTCGGAAGCACGGGCGCCAGCGGCGCGACGGAGGCCCTCAATGCACTCCAGGGCCTCGTGGGCAGCGGCACTACCTCACGCCTCTCCACGGCGGTCTTCAGTGCAGACCAGCTCAATGTGGTCCTCAGCGCCCTGCAGTCGCTGAACGACATCAAGATCGTCTCGAATCCGACGGTGGTGACCCTGAACAACACCGAGTCCACCATCAACGTGGGCGAGGAGTTTCCGATTCCGAACTACACCTACAACCAGGAGCGCGGCACCTTCGAGGTGTCGGGCTTCCAGTACCGCCCGATCGGCATCCTGCTCAAGGTCACGCCGCAGGTGAACAGCCAGGGCTTCATCAAGCTGAACCTCGAGCCCGAGGTCAGCCAGCGCAATGGCGAGACATCGTTCGGCGGTGCCGGCGGGGCGCAGATTCCGATCATCGCCACCCGCAAGGCGAAGACCCAGGTCTCGCTGAAGGACGGCTACACGATGGGGCTGGGAGGCCTGCTCACCTCGCGCTCGGAGAACGGCTCTTCGAAGATCCCGCTGCTTGGTGACATTCCGTTCCTCGGACGCGCGTTCAAGTCGAAGAACCGCGACCAGTCGCATACCAGCCTGGTCATTTTCATCACGGCAAAGACCGTCGCCGCCGACGGCGCTCCCATCACGGAGGTCTTTGATTCCCGCAGCATCCGGAAGATGGACATCAAGAAGGAGGACCTGCCCGGTTATCGGGACAGTTCGGATCCCTTCACGCCGTTGCCCGAACCGGTTCCCGCGAAAAAGAAATCCTTCTTCAAGCGGAGTTCATCCGCCGAGCAGCCGGTCAAGAACAACTGAGCGTGGTGATCCATCACCGAGCTTCCATTGAACCTCAGCCTTTGCAGGTGAGCCTATGAAATTTCCAATCAGAGTATTCCTTGGACTGCTCGCGGCATTTGCCGCGTCTCTGGCATGCGCCCAGCAGCCGGTCGTTGCAGTCCGCATCATCAATGTCGATGTGTCCACCGGGCCCGGCTTCGTTCAGGCCATCAACATCACCAGCAGCGGTTCGTCGTACGTCGTCGCCCCGACGGTGCAGATCACGGGCGGCGGCGGTACCGGTGCGGCGGCTGAAGCCGTCATTTCAGGCGGAGGCGTGACACAGGTCATCATCACGAATCCGGGTGAGAACTACACGAGTGAACCGACGATCACGTTCCTCGGCGGCGGCGGCACCGGAGCCACGGCGACGGCCAAACTTTTCCACCCCGTCGAAAGTTTCCCGAATCCCAACGAGGCGTTCGGCCCTTCGGGTGAATTTGTCACGATCAGCGCGCTGGCCAAGGGCACCTTTCCGGCAGCGGGCTACACCTACACCTTCTACATCAACGGCACGCCGGTCGGCAACTCGATCAACAACAAGGGCAACCCCTCGGTTCCCGGCATGATCTCGTGGACGCCGCCGGCACCCGGCGCCTATTACTTCAGCGTGACCGCGAGCGACGGCACGTCGCCGATGGTGACGTCGCTGCCGGTGCGGTTCTTTGCCACGGGGGCCGTGATCACGAGCCCTCAGGATCCCACCCTCGTTCCCGCGGGCTCGTCCGTGGTGATCACGGGCGATGCCACCACGGCTCAGGGATTTGTCCGTGAGATCGAATTCTTTGTGGATGGCGTCAGCCAGGGTGTGGACAAGACGGCTCCGTACTCGATCATCTATACGCCGCCGCCCACCCCCGGACCGCATTTCATCACGGCGGTTGCCACGGACAACAATGGTGCGACGGCGGAGACGCCGGCACCGGTTCTGATCACGACCATTACCGCCATCGGCAGCCTGCCTCTCGTGGAGATCGCGAGCCCCACTAACGGTTCTGCGCTGCGGATCCCCGACTACTCGACGAATCCGAATGCATCCATCCCGATCAACATCATCGCCAGCGACAGCGATGGCGTCATCAGCAAGATCGAAACTTACGTCGACGGCGTGTTGGTCAACACCGACCAGCAGTTCCCCTACAGCTTCAATTGGCAGCCACAGGCCATCGGATCGTACAGGATCGTGTCGCTGGCCTTCGACGACAAGAACAACGTCGTGGCGAGCAATCCCAGCGTGGTGATCGTTTCGGCTCCTCCGACCGTCACCATCATCCAGCCGTCGGACGGAGCCACCCTGCCGGCCGGTTCTCCGGCCACGATTTCCGCGAATGCCAGCGACAGCGATGGATCCGTCCTTTCCGTCCAGTTCTTCGCCGACGATGTGCTTATCGGAGACGACACCACCCCTCCCTACAATGTCGCCTGGACTCCGCTGTCCAGCAGTGAAGGCAAGATCGTGGAGATCACCGCGCTTGCGACCGACAATTTCGGCATCACCCGCCTCTCGTCCATCGTCAACATCCGGGTGACCGGTTCAGGTTCCGGCACGGGTTCGAACATTGGCCAGGCGCCGACCGTGCAGCTGACCAGTCCGCTCGCCAATGCGCGCATGCAGGTCAACCAGACCTATGTGCTCACGGCCCAGGCGAACGACGCCGACGGCAACATCCAGGCCGTCCAGTTCTTTGCCAACGGAAAGAGCGTGGGTGCGGATACGGCCTTCCCCTATTCCATGGAATGGACGCCCGTCAGCCTCGGAAACTATGCGATCCAGGCAAAGGCGGTTGACGACAAGGGCAACGTCACGACGTCCGAGGTGACCGTGACGGTCATCGCGAACAGCACCGGCCTGCCCACAGTCTCGCTGCTCTCTCCCCTCAACGGCAGCCGGGCAACGGTCGGTTCTCCGGTGGTGATCGCCGCCCAGGCGGCGGATTCCGACGGAACGATCGTTTCGGTCGACCTCCTCGTCGACGGCGAGGTTGTCGGCACCTCGAATGCATTTCCGTATACGGTGCCGTGGATTCCGTCCCGCACGGGCACCTTCACGATCAGTGCGGCGGCGACCGATGATGGAGGCAATCGTGTCTCCGTCAGCACATCGACCGTGACCGTGCAGCCGGCGGTGGGCAACCTCCCGCTCGCCGCCCTGTATTTCAACGATCCGACCCAGAACGCAACCCAGGCTGCCGGGGCGTCCCCCTCGCTCGCACCGGTCAAGGTGAGCTACAATTCGAAGCTCATCCTCGGTGCCGTCGCGATCGATGAAGGCGGATCCATCGAGAGCGTCCGCTTCTACCTGAACGGCCGTCTGGTCGACAGCCTGACGGCGGCGCCGTTCTACACCACCACCGTTCTGGACACGCTTCAGGATGCGATTCTCACGGCGGTTGTGACCGACAGCGCGGGCAACGTCGCCTATACGAACCCGATCGCGATCGACACGATGCCGTCGGTCAACACCGGCGCCCTCCAGATTTCGCTCACGAGTCCCAAGAACGGAGCGACCTACAGCACGGGCAGTCAGATTGTATTCGCGGCCTCCCACAATGCGGGCGAGACTCCGGCTCCGCAGGTCGATTTCTATGTCGACGGCCAGATTCTCCAGACCGTCACGGGCAAGCCCTACACCTATGCCGTCGGACTCACCCAAGCCGGCACCTATCACGTTCACGCCGTGCTTCGCTCCGGTGACCGCACGACGATTTCGGGTCGTTCCGTCATCACGGTCGTGCAGGGGTCCGCTCCCTCGGTTGCGCTCACTGCCCCCACCCACGGCAGCACGGTGAACCTGGGTGTTGGCCTGACGCTGACGGCCAACGCAAGCGATGCGGATGGGCTCATTTCGAGTGTCCAGTTCTTTGCCAACGGGACTCCCATCAGCTCGGACGCGGCGGCGCCCTATACGGCGAGCTTCATGCCGGTTTCCGAGGGCGTTTATCGGTTCACGGCACTTGCCACGGACTCGAGCAACCAGACGACCATGTCATCCGAGGTTGCCGTGCTGGCCATCTCGCCGATGTCCGCCGCGTCGAGTAATCCGATCTATTCCGGCACCTACTTTGCCGGCATGGAGAGTGGCCGGATCACGCTGATCAAGACAGGCGAGCAATCGGCATTGGCGATCGCGCACTCGACGACGCCGACGGGTACACCCAAGGTCTATTTCTACCAGAATCTGTCCGTCGATGGCGGCAACGGCCTCTCTTCCGCCGGTTTCGGCATGAGCGGAGGATTCTCGGACACCGGTGCCTCGGGTACTTTCGACAACGGCCGTGCGACGTTCGTTGCTCCGGCGACCTTCGGCGCCACGTCGAGTGTCTTCCCGGTTGGCATGTACTCCGGAAACATCACGGGACGCCTCTCCAGCACCGTCGTGGGCATCGTCGGTGCCAACGGTACGTTCGCCATCTATATCGGTGATGGAGCGTCCCAGGATGCCGGCACGGGTGTGCTGAATTCCAGCGGCGCATTTGCCTTCAGCCTCGCTTCGGGGGGAAGAATCAGCGGAAAGATCAACCTTTCCACGCGGTTCCTGACGGCGACGGTGACGGGTGGTCCAACCGCAGGATCGATCACGGCGGCGGCGGCAACCGGTGCCAACTTCAGCGATGGCGTCCTTCGCAATCTTTCCGCCCGCGGTCTTGTGGATGGTGGTGACAAGAACCTGATCGCCGGTTTCCACGTCGCGGGCACCTCGCCCAAGCGCGTGCTGATCCGTGCAATCGGTCCCTCACTCGCCCAGTTCGGCGTGTCGGGCGCGCTCGGCAATCCCGAATTGCAGCTCTTCCGCGGCGCCACGACCCTCCAGCAGAATGACAACTGGGGCGGATCCACCGACATCGCGGCGGCGTCCAGCCAGGTGGGGGCATTCCAACTCGCGGGCAACAGTCTCGATGCCGTCATCCTCACCACGCTGGAGCCGGGCCTTTACACGGCCATGGTGAGCGGTGCCGCCGGCGCCGCCGGTGTGGCCCTGGTCGAGGTGTACGATGTCGACGCCGTCGATCCATTCACTCCGCAGAAGGTGCTCAATCTCTCCAGCCGCGGTGAAGTCGGCACGGGTGATCGCCAGTTGGTGGCGGGCTTCGTCATCAACGGCAACTCGCCGAAGAAGGTGCTCGTACGTGCGGTCGGCCCGACCCTCGCCGCATTCGGCGTCGCCGACACGCTGGCGGATCCCACGCTGCAACTGCTCCAAGGCACCTCCGTTGTCCGCGAAAATGACAACTGGGAGGTGGGCAACAGTCCCTCGATCATCACCGAAGCGTCTGCCCGTTCAGGTGCCTTTGCCCTGCCGGCGGGTAGCAAGGACGCGGTGATCCTGCTCACGCTGTCCCCCGGTGCGTATACCGCACAGGTGTCCGGCGTGAACAACACGACCGGTGTCGCCATCGTCGAAGTCTACGAGATCCAGTAAGGCTTAAGAATTGCGGCGCGTTCACCGCGCCGTCAGTCCAGGCTTCATCATCGGCCGCGCAGTTTCCACTGCGCGGCCCTTTTCTTTTCGGAATGCGGTCCGCGTCCGGCGAACGGTCCGGCTGTCACGCGCGAAAGGGGGGGACGTCCGACCGTTTGCCTGGGATCTCGGGTGGCGCTGCAAGTCAGGCTGGCGCTTGTCCAGCGGCGGAACAACAGGGCGGATCCACACCGATGCCTTCACCACTCTCCTGGGGAATTCTGTCCACCGGACGCATCGCGGGCATCTTCGCCCGCGGGGTGGCCCGATCAAAGCACGGCCGCGTGGTGGCGGTGGGCAGCCGCGACCGGCAGTCGGCGGAGGCTTTTGCCTCCCGCCATGGAATTCCGACGGCGCATGGCTCCTATGAGGCATTGCTGGCGGACGACAGCGTGACGGCGGTCTACATCGCGACGCCACACCCGTTTCATGTAACCTGGGTCGTGCAAGCCGCACGCGCGGGCAAGCATGTCCTCTGTGAAAAGCCGATCGGGATGAACCGGGCCGAGGCGGTGATCGCCATCGATGCCTGCCGGCAGGCCGGGGTGCTGCTGATGGAGGCGTACATGTACCGGTGTCACCCGCAGACCGCGCGGATTCTCGAAATCGTGAGGAGCGGCGCGCTGGGGCGGATCGGTTTTCTCCGTGCGACTTTCAGTTTTCGTTCCGACTACGATGCCGCTTCACGCACCTGGTCGAAGGAGCTGGGCGGTGGTGGCATTCTCGACGTGGGCGGCTACCCGGTCTCCTTTGTCCGCCTGATCGCCGGGGCGGCGGTGGGATTGCCCTTTCTCGAACCGCATTCGCTCTCGGGCGCGGCGGTCTTTCATCCGGAGAGCGGGGTGGACGCCTATGCGGCGGCCCTGCTGACTTTTCCGGATGAAGTGATCGCGCAGGTGGCGTGCGGGGTCGGATTGGCGCAGGACAATGCCGCCTGGATTTACGGCAGTGAGGGATGGCTGCAGGTGCCGGTGCCGTGGACCCCGAATCGGGAGGGCGGTCAATCCCGGCTGCTGCTCCAGCGGCGGGGCGCCGCCCAGCCGGAAGAGATCGTGATCACCACCGACGAGTACTTGTTTGGCATGGAAGCCGACGCCTTTGCGAATGCGCTCGCCGCCGGCCGGCGCGAAGTGCCGCAGGTTACGCTGGAGGATACCCTCGGGACCATGACGGTGCTCGACCAGTGGAGAGCGGCGGTCGGCTTGGCCTACGATACTGAAAAGGCCTGAAGTTTGCAGGGTGCGGCCGCATGGTGCCGTGCCGTGCATTAGTTTTGCCATTTGACGGTGTGAGGTTCTACTCGCGCCTTACACACCTATGCTCAGACGTATTGCACCGTTTTGTCTCGTGCTCGGTTTGATCGCAGTCCTTGCCGTTCCGCTGCTCGCCGCGACCAAGACCGCACCTGTCGTCAAGGATAGTTCTCCCGCGGCCGCTATCAGCGCTACCCTGGCCACGGTGACGGGCATTGCCATTTCCCCGCTCTTGGGCACGGGGGCGTATGGCGCCTACAAATGGTGGGCCGCCGATGAGTCCCAACGGGACAAGCTGCCTTGGTTCGCGAAGGTCGGCTTTTGGTTGCCGGCGCTCCTGATCGCCGGGGCATGCGCAATGAAGGATACGTTGGGCTCGGTGCTTCCGCCGGGCTTCAAGAAGCCGCTCGATGTGCTGGAAACGATTGAGAACAAATGTTCCGGCCTTGTGGCGGCGGGTGCGGTCGTTCCCCTCACGATGGATGCGATTTCGAAGATGATCGTCTCCGGGGGAGCGCAGGGAGCGGTCCTGCTCCCGACGGGCTTTGCGATGATCGGCCTGGGTGCCATCGATTTTTCCTGGGCGCTGAATCTGCTGACCGTGCCGTTCGGCATCGCGATCTTCTGCGTGGTCTGGATGGCGTCCCACGCGATCAACGTACTCATCTTGCTCAGCCCCTGGGGCGCGATCGACGCCGCCCTCAAGGCGGCCCGTACGACGTTGCTGGGCCTGGTGACGCTGAGTACGACGCTGGATCCGTGGGTGAGCGCGACGCTGTCGATCGTTGTGATCATCGTGTCATGGCTGGTCGCCGGCTGGGCGTTTCGCCTGACGGTCTTTGGCACGCTGTTTTCGTGGGATTTTTTCACCCTGCGCAAACTCCGGTACAAGGTGGCACCGGTGGAAAACAAGGTGTTCTCCGGAAATCGCCTCTGCTCGACCGGCGTGCCCATCCGCACCTACGGGCGTTGGATCAATGAACCGCAGAACGGCCGCTGGCGTTTCGTGTACCGCCCCTGGCTGTTCCTGCCGGAGCGATCGGTGGACATTCCCGCCACCAAGCCCCATGTAGGCAAGGGGCTTTTCATTTCCACGCTGCTTGATGGCGACGGCACGCTGTTGATCCTGCCGCCGCGGTATCGCGGGCATGAGCCCGAAATTGCCAGTAAGTATGGCGTGGAAGGGGGCGTCCAGGACGCAGGCATGCTCAAGGCCTGGAGCGTGCTGCGCGAACTGTTTGGCGGCGCAGCGTCCAGGGCGCAGGTGCTCTGAGGGACGCCGGTTGCCAAGACCCGGTCCCGAAACATTTGTCCGTTGCCCTGCGGAACCCTTCGATTGACAGGGAAGAATGACGGCTACGGTTATCCGTTCCCGCCGCGGATGACGTACACGTGATTGAGGTCGTTCTTCTCGAATTCCTGCCAATAGGAGTCCTCGATCTTTTTGATCTGCTCCTCGAGTGAAGGCGGGGGTTCCAAGCCTGGCGTGGCGGCGGCCAGGTGGCCCTTCGCCTGGGCGGAGGCATAGTCACGATCGGAAAGCCTGGCCACCAGCTCATGCCAGAAGGCGTCGTTCGTGTGTTCGGAAAGTATCTGTTCGACGCGATCGTCCTTGGCGAGCTTCTTGGAGGGAACGAGTGTGCCGTCGGTTCCTTGCTCAATGAGATCCGCACAGCCCAGCGGCGCCGCCATCCCCAGGAGCTTCTGTTCGATTTCTCGGTATCGCTTGGCTGCGGCGGATTCAGGACCCTGATAGGCGCCCACCACGTGCATGCCAAAAAACACGAGCTCAAGCACGCGGGCAAATTCCTTGGGCGTGAACGACACTTTCATCCCGCGAGCGTCACCGGCCAGGGATGATTCTGCAATGAAGTAACGCATGAAAATCGGTATGGCGTCCACGGCGGGCCGTTGCCCTTGCGTCCGGACCTGATCCGATACCTTGAAATCCGGAACCGTCGCGCCGACCGTTGAAAGTGGGATCGACGCTTGGGAAACAAGGGTTTGCCGGGCCCAAGGAAAAAATCCCTCGCGCCGCGAGTACCCAGCCTCTTCCTTGGCAGGGAATATGTCCCTGTTCAGCCTGCTCGACGTCTCCCTCAGCTTTGGTGGTCCCTACATTCTGGAAAAGGCAAACTTCCAGGTGGATCCAGGTGAGCGCGTCTGTCTGCTGGGGCGCAATGGCGCGGGCAAGTCGACCTTGATGAAGATCATTGCCGGTGAAACCAAGCCCGACTCCGGTCAGGTCTTTCGGGAACCGGGCTCGGTGTTCACAAGGCTCACTCAGGAAATTCCCCAGGAAATCGAGGGGGACGTCCGATCGCTGATCGCCTCGGGACTGCGTCCTCCGCACGATCACGAGGAGGATTGGGAACGGGACGTGAGAGTGGACGACCTCATCGCCAGATTGCAGTTGAATCCCGACGCGGAGTTTTCACAGCTCTCGGGCGGCCTGAAACGCCGCGCGCTGCTGGCCCGCGCCCTCGCGGGTCAGCCTGATTTGCTCCTGCTGGACGAGCCGACCAACCACCTGGATATCGACTCCATCCTCTGGCTTGAGGAGTTTCTTCTCTCGGAAAGGCTGTCCCTGTTTTTTGTGACGCACGATCGGGCCTTCCTTCGTCGCCTGGCGACCCGCATTGTCGATCTCGACCGCGGGCGCCTGGCAAGCTGGGCCTGCGATTACGACACCTACCTGGTGCGCAAACAGGAGGTGATGGAGGCGGAGGAGCGGCAGCAGGCCTTGTTCGACAAGAAGCTCGCGCAGGAGGAGGTCTGGATCCGGAAGGGAGTCAAAGCGCAGCGTTCGCGCGCACAGGGGCGCATCCACGCTCTCATGAAAATGCGCGCGGAACGCGCGGCCCGCCGCGACCGGACGGGCAATGTCACCCTGCGCCTGGCGGAGGCCGAGCGCTCGGGCGTCAAGGTCGTCGAGGCCGACCAAATCTCGTTTGCGTTTGCGGATGGCAAACCCCTGGTCCGCGACTTCACGACGTTGATTTCGCGCGGAGATAAGATCGGATTGATCGGCCCCAACGGTGCGGGCAAGACCACGCTGATCAAACTGTTGCTGGGCGAGCTGACGCCGACCGCCGGGGAGATCAAGCACGGCACGCGTCTCGAAGTAGTTTACTTCGACCAGTTCCGCGGACAGATCGACGACAACAAAACCGTCGCCGACAACATCGCCGATGGCAACGAGACGGTCACCATCGACGGCCGCACGCGCCACGTCATCAGCTATCTCCAGGATTTTCTCTTCGCGCCGGACCGTGCGCGCACCCCGGCCCGGGTGTTGTCCGGAGGCGAGCGCAACCGCCTGCTTCTTGCGCGGCTGTTCACCAAGCCGGCGAACGTGCTGGTGATGGACGAGCCGACCAACGACCTCGACGCCGAAACCTTGGATCTCCTCGAGGACCTGCTGGTGGAGTACCAGGGCACGCTGCTGGTGGTCAGTCACGACCGCGACTTCCTGGACAACGTGGTGACCAGCACGATGGTCTTCGAAGGCGACGGCCGCATTGGCGAATACGTCGGTGGCTACAGCGACTGGGTGACGGAAAGGGAAAAAGCGGTTGCCGCGGCGGTGAGTGCGGCCAAGGCGTTGCCGGCGGCTGCCGTGATGCCAGCCAATCCCGCGCCTGAAAAGAGAGCCGCCACCAAGATCCGCAAGCTCAGCTCGAAGGAACAACGCGAGTTGGAGGAGTTGCCGGCCCGGATCGAGAAGATCGAATCCGAGCAACAGGAACTGACTGCGAAACTGGCCGACCCTTCGTTTTATCAGCAGGGCGCGGCAGTCGTTTCCGCGGCCCGGGCGAGGGTGTTCGAACTCGAGACCGCCCATGCCACCGCCTTCGCCCGGTGGGAGGAACTCGAGTCCCTGAAATAGCCTTTGGAGGGCCACGGTCCCTCGTGGCCGCGGGAACGCACTGCGCTCAACAACGCCGGCACATAAACAAGCTGCG
>CAZOXB010000034.1:0-22748 GCA_964583635.1 uncultured Opitutaceae bacterium
CCTTTTACGAGCGCGGCGCCCCTGACTTAGGGGTTGCCATGGCAAATTTTTGCCGGGTAGCGTGAGACTCGTTAACAGCTTATTTACCAAGCGAAAACCATGGCGCACACATCACATACTTGGAAATTCTATCGTATCGGCGGATTGGATCAAGTGGCGATCGAAACGGGTGAGGATCTGCTCCACCTAAAGGAATTGGATCAAAAGCTCTGGGTCGCCCTGAGCTGTCCCGTGAAGGGTCTGGAAGTTGACGAGCAGACGCTGGCTCTGATCGATACCGACAAGGACGGACGCGTCCGGGTGCCCGAGCTGCTGGGGGCGATTGATTGGTCGGCGAAGGTCCTGCGTGACGTCGGTGACCTGCTCAAGGAGGAGCCGTCGCTTCCGCTCTCCGCGTTCAACACCGAAACTGCCGAAGGCAAGGCCGTTGCCTCCGCCGCCCGGGAAATGCTCGCAGGCCTCGGCGATGGCAACGCCACCAGCATCTCGTTCGCCCAGGCACGCAGCATCGCCAAGGTCTATGCCTCGACCAAGTTCAACGGCGACGGAATCGTCACTCCCGCGTCCTCCGATGACGACGCGATCAAGGCCGCGATCAGCGACATCATAGCCACCCAGGGCGGCACGCTGGATCGGTCGGGTGCCATGGGTGTCAATCAGGGACAGGTCGATGCGTTCTACGCACATCTGGCCGCCTTTGCCGACTGGAGTGCCAAGGGAGCCGCTCCTGACGTTCTGACCTTGGGCGCCGGCACCGCCGCCGCAAGTGCCGCCGTCAGCGCCGTGAAGTCCAAGGTCGATGATTATTTCGCGCGGACGCGCATGGCGTCGTTCGACAATCGGGCGCTCGGCGCCCTCAACCGCTCGGAAACCGAATACCTCGCGCTCGCTGCCAAGGACCTTTCCATTACCGCCGAAGAGGTGGCGGGATTCCCCTTGGCCCGCATCGAGGCCGGCAGGGCGCTGCCCCTCACCGAGGGCGTCAACCCTGCCTGGGCCGGCGCGATGGCCGTGCTGCTCAAGCACGCCGTTACCCCCGCACTCGGGGCCGGAAAGACGAGTCTGACTGAGTCCGAGTGGGCCACGCTCAAGGCCAAGGTCGCCGCGTACGATGCCCACGCCGCGGCCAAGGGAGGCGCCTCGGTCGAAAAGCTGGGCTTGGACCGGGTGAATGCACTGCGCGCCACGGACCAGAAGGATGCCATCGGCAAACTCATCGCCGCCGACCTCGAGCTGGCCGACGAATTCGCCGCCGCCGCAAATCTCGAGAAAATTTTCCTCTTCGCCCGCGATTTCCGCACCATCGTCCGCAATTTCGTCAACTTCACCGATTTCTATTCGCCCGACCGCTGGGCCGTCTTCCAGGCCGGCACGCTCTATCTCGACAGCCGCAGCACCGAGTTCTGCGTGCGCGTCGACGGCCCGCACGCGCTGGCGGTCATGAGCAAGGCCTACATCGCCTACTGCGACCTCAAACGACCGGGCGAAACGATGAAGATCGCCGCCTGCTTCACGCAGGGTGACAGCGACTACCTCTTTGTCGGGCGCAACGGACTTTTCTACGACCGTAAGGGTCGCGACTGGGACGCCACCATCACCAGCATCGTCGACAATCCCATCAGCATCCGCCAGGCATTCTTTTCGCCTTACAAGAAGTTCCTCCGCATGATTGAGGAGCAGGTCGCCAAGCGTGCGGCCGCCGCCGATGCCGCGTCAAACGCCAAGCTAGCCGCCGCCGCCGACAAGACCGCCAATGCGGACAAGGCCAAACCTGCGGAGGCACCCAAGAAGATGGACATCGGCGCCGTGGCTGCGATCGGGGTCGCCGTCACCGGCGCGGTCAGCGTGCTCACCCTGATCATCGGTTACATCTTCGGCATGAAGGCGTGGCAGTATCCGCTGGCCTTCCTCGGCATCATCCTGATCATTTCCGGCCCCGCGATGCTCATAGCCTGGCTGAAGCTGCGTCAGCGCACGCTGGGCCCCATCCTCGAGGGAAATGGCTGGGCGATCAATGGCCGCGTGAAAATCAACATTCCGTTCGGAACCAAGCTCACCGAGCGGGCCGTGCTGCCTGCCAATTCGACCCGTTCGCTCGACGATCCCTATGCGGACAAGGCGGCCGCCAGGCGTCGCCGGATCTTCACCTTCCTGGTGATCCTGGTGATTGCCGGTGTTGCGGCCCTGTTCTGGGACAAGCATCGCCGCGGCCATTTCTTCTGGAAGCATCCCGCGGCGGCGGCGCCCGCCGAGCAGCCCGCGCCAGTTCCCGCACCGGCCACCACCGGTTGACGTCCTCCCATCGGAACCTCACGCCGTCCGTCGTCATCGCGATCCGCAATCCCGCGGCGCGATGATCGCGGCTTTCCGGAGACCGGTTCACATCGTGTCAGCGTTGACTGGATTCGCCATCCGGTCGGGCCAGCTCTTCGTTTCGGGTGCTATGGCATGCGGTAAAAGGGATTGGGGAGCTTGAACACCCGCTCCGCGAAGCCTCCCTCGAGATCGCTCTCCTGATCACCGATGCTCGCAATGATGTGATACCCTTCGCTGCGCTCGATGGCCGCCCGCGCCCGCGCCTTTCGAATCGCCGTGGCAAGGGATCCGTCCGCCGGGTCGGCGAGGATGAGTCGTTCGTAATCGCCCATCCCTTGGGCAGCGAGGTTCCGCTCGGTCCCGGCGCGGTCCCTTGGCTCCGCGCGGCCGCTCACAAAAAAGACCCTCACGTCAAATCGTCGGCACTGCTCGTACACCGCGCGCACGGCAGGCAGCGCGGGCGCACGGCCCGCATCGACCCACGCGTTCCAGGAATCGGCAACGTAGCCAAAATCCATCTTCCGCATGTGGGGAAGGTTCGAAATCACCGTCTCGTCCACATCGAAGACCACGGCCAGACGCTCACCGGAGGCACGCCGGGACGTACGGTCGCGGATCCACTGCGACGCCGCCTCTGCCGCCGCCTGGAGATCACGCTCGTAGGCACCTGAATCGACATAGGCGATCACCGCTTGCTTTACCGTCGTCAGATTGAGCGGCTCGGACGTGCGGCGATGGGTGGTGCAGCCACCGAGGAGCAGCACGGCCGCCAGGACCGATCCCCATGTGTCGATGCGATAACGCGCAGTCACGTCCGTCAAGGCCGGCTGGCTCAGGCGCGTTTTACCTGACGCACGGGCCAGTGGGTGACGGTGATTCCCTTGGCTGCACGCTGCCCCACGCTCAGCCCGGAGAGATCGAAGTCGAACTCCTTCACACGCGCGGAACAGCGGCCGCTCAGGAAGATGCGGACCTTCCCGGGCATGGCCTTCTCCGATCCGGCGACGTCCAGAAACACCACCCGGGACCCCTCACTGGCGACCAGCGGATACAGTTTCTCCCGGGTCACTCCGCCCACCTGGAAGCGCTTGGCGAACGCCTTGCCGCTCTGCTTGTCCTGGTAGATCATCGTGTAGAACGCCTTGTCACCGTCCTTCGGCAGAATGGCCGCGTGCAGGATTTCACGCCCCATGAAGACCTTGTCAGCAACCCGGGCGACCTTCATGGTGCCGTCGGCCATGAAGCAGATGACGTCGTCGAGTATCGTGCATTCCGTCACGAATTCGTGCTGGCGCCAGTTGAGTCCGATGAAGCCCTCCTCGCGGTTCGCGTAGAGGCGCTGGTTCGCCGAAACCACCTCGGCCGCACTGATCTGTTCGATCTCGTCGTAGGTCGTCCTGCGTTTGTATCCCTTGCCGAACTTCTCCTGCAGGCGTTCGAACCAGGCGATGGCGTAAGGCGTGAGATTCCTGAGATGATGCTTCGTCTCCTTGATCTCCGCCTCGATCTTCTTGATCGCCTCGTCGGCCTGGAACCGGTTGTACGCCGAGATGCGCTTGATGCGGATTTCCGTCAGGCGGGTGATATCCTCTTCCGTCACCTCGCGCCGCAGGTTTCTGATGAACGGCTTCAGCCCCTCCCGGATCTCCTCGAGGACGCTTTCCCAAGTCTTCGATTTTTCGATGCGACGGTAGATGCGTTCCTCAATGAAGATGCGCTCCAGCGAATCCCAGTGCCACTGCTGCTCGAGTTCACCCAGCCGGATCTCCAGCTCCTGCTTGAGGAGCCGCACCGTCTTCTCGACAGAACGTCTCAAAATTTCGGATACACCCAGGAAGAGGGGCTTGTCCTGATCGATGACGCAGGCCGCGGGGGACAGCGAGACCTCGCAATCCGAAAACACATAGAGCTGCCGGGTGACCTGGTCCGCGTCGGCACCCTGGGGAAGATGCACGAGGATCTCCACCTTCTCCGAGGTGTTGTCATCGACGTGCCTGATCTTCAGCTTGCCCTTGGCGTTGGCGGCAAGGATGGATTCAATCAGCGATTCCGTGGTTTTCCCATAGGGCAGTTCCGTGATCGCCAGAAGGTACTTGGAACGGGTCTCGATCTTGGCCCTCACCTTCACCTTCCCCCCCCGTTCTCCGTCGCTGTACTGGGAAAAGTCGGCGACGCCACCGGTGGGAAAGTCGGGAAAGATCCGGAATCGTTTTCCCTGCAGGTGATTGATCGCCGCACGGCAGAGGTCGTTGAAGTTGTGCGGCAGGATCCGGGTGGACAGGCCGACCGCGATGCCTTCGGCGCCCTCCAGCAGCACCAGCGGGAACTTCGCCGGCAATGTCACCGGCTCCCGGGCCCGGCCATCATAGCTCTGCTGCCACTGCGTCGTCTTGGGATTGAAGACCACCTCCCGCGCAAAGGCCGTCAGACGCGCCTCGATGTAGCGCGGGGCGGCGGCATCGTCTCCCGTCAGCAGATTGCCAAAATTGCCCTGCGGCTCGACGAGGAAACCCCGCTGGGCCATGCCGACGAGCGCCGCACCGATGGAGGCATCGCCATGCGGATGGAAGCGCATGCAGGCTCCGACGATGTTGGCGACCTTGTGAAAACGACCGTCATCCTGTTCCCAGAAGGTGTGCAGGATGCGCCTCTGCACCGGCTTGAGGCCATCGTCGATATGCGGCACGGCGCGGTCGAGAATGACGTAGCTGGCATAGTCGAGAAACCAGCTCCGGTAGGACTTGGCCAACGGACTTTCCATGCCGTTGCCACCGCTGCCGGACCCGCCACCGCCCGAGGGTGGCGCCGTGGCACCCCCATCCGGCGACGCGGATGCTTCCTTGCGAATCGGTGCGGCTTCCTCGTGCGATGAGGCCATCTCCGGCGCGGTAGGAGCCGCCGCCGCATCGAAGATGAGTTCGGATTGGTCGTCTTGTTTCTTCTTGCGAGGAGCCATTCTGATAAAGGTTTAAGCGGAGGGTGACGGTCCCTCGTGGCCGGATTCGCGGGAGGCACCATGGATCACGTCGACCTGCCAACCTTGTCCGGCGTCGTGCAGGCCTGCGGCCACGGAGGACCGTGGCCCTCCCATGAAGACGCATGTCGGTGCGCCCGGAGACGAAAACCACCGAGGCTCAGGCCAGAGCCCCAAGCGGAAGATCCGAGGTCTTCCATCCTTGGCGGTAGGTCGGATACAGCAGGGCGTTGGCCTCGGGCAGGGAGGTTTTCATCGCCACCGGATCCCAGGTGAATTTCTTGCCCACCAAAATCGCCAGGGTTCCGAGAGCGACCATCTCGCTGAACGGTACGGAATATTCGAAATTGGAGCCCGCGGCCAGCGGGTTGTTGGCGCGGATCGCGCCAATCCACTCGAGGTGGGGATTGCCGATCGGATTCGGCCGTGGCAGCGTCCGCGGCGGCATTTTTCCGCTTTCCACGAGTTCGCGGTGCTTGGCCTCGGGGATGAAACGGGGGCTGTTGCAATAGTCGTTTCCGTCGTAAACGGTGCCCTTGCTGCCGATGATGAGCTGGCCACCCTTGGCGAGCTGGCGGTTCTCCTCCATCAGCGCAGGCTTGGCCGGCTTGCGGCCGCCCTCGTACCAAGTCAGCTTGACGGGCGGCAGGTTGCCGCGCGCCGGGAACTGGTATTCCACCACCGCGGACTTCGGATACGCAATCTTGCTGGGCTCCTCGACCTCCTTCAGCTCAACCGAGGTGGGCGCACCCAGCCTCAATCCCCAGAATGCCGCATCCATGAGGTGACATGCCATGTCGCCCAAGGCACCGCAGCCATAGGCCTTGAAACCACGCCATGCAAAGGGATGGATCTTGCTGCTGTAAGGCTTGAACGGAGCACGTCCCAAAAACTCATCCCACTGGAGGCCCGGTGGCAAAGGCTCTTCGGCAGGCCAGTCCTGGAAACCCTGCGGCCAGATCGGGCGATTGGTCCAGATCTCAACGTCGCGCACGTCGCCGAGCAGTCCCGCCTCAAACCATTCGCGAACCAGACGGATGCCTTCGCCCGCATGGCCTTGGTTGCCCATCTGCGTGCACACCCCGCTCAGGCGGGCCAGGCGGAGCAGCTCGCGCCCTTCGCCCACCGTGGGTGTCAGGGGCTTCTGCACATAAACATGCTTGCCCAGCATGATCGCCATGTAGGCCGGCAGGAAATGCATGTGATCCGGCGTGCTGACACAGACCGCGTCGATCTGATCGTCCATCTCGATCAGCATCTTGCGGAAGTCCGTATAGCGTTTTGCGTTCGGAAACGCTTCCCGCACCTTGACCAGATTGTTATGGGTGCGCGAGGTGCTCTCCCAGTCGATGTCACAGAGGGCGACGACGTCCTCGATGTCCTTGTACACCATGATGTCGCTGAAGCCCTTGCCACCACAGCCGATCTGGGCGATGCGGATCTTGGAACCCGGCGCGATCGCCCGTGGTCTGCGGGGGGATTGGCTCAGGGTGGCACAGCCGGGGAAACTGAGCATGGCCGCGGTCATCGCGGAGAAGGCAAGGAAATCGCGGCGCGTGAGGTTCGATTGGGTCATAAGAAGATAAACGTTGGAAACGCCCTGTTCGACAAGGTGCTGGAATCACACCCACGTCCGCAACGGGACAGCTGCGCAAAAACGCGCGCTCCCTTTCCAGAACTACAGTCACGGCGAAAAGGCAAGGAAAGGGGATGAATCCCAAAGAAATATTTCCGAAGGGCTGTGACCGAACGCCCATCCGCGGCCCTTCCCCGACCGCAATCCACCTACACTTCGACCAGATCCTTTTCCACCCTCAGGTTTTCGATGATGAAATCCTGACGCTCCTGTGTGTTCTTGCCCATGTAGAACCCCAGCAGCTGATCGCTGCTGTGCAGATTCGCCAGGCTGACAACCTCGGCGCGCATGCCCTCGCCGATGAAATCCTTGAACTCGCTTGGGGAAACTTCACCCAGGCCCTTGAAGCGGGTGATCTCCGCCGATTGGCCGAGCTTGTGCAGGGCGGCCTGTTTCTCCGCCTCGGAGTAACAGTAGCAGGTCTCCTTCTTGTTGCGCACGCGAAACAACGGCGTCTCCAGGATATGAAGGTGCCCCTGCACGATCAACTCGGGGAAAAATTGAAGGAAGAACGAAAGCAGCAGCAGGCGGATGTGCATGCCATCGACATCCGCATCGGTCGCGATCACCACCCGGTTGTAACGCAGGCCGTCGAGTCCGTCCTCGATGTTGAGCGCACTCTGCAGCAGGTGAAACTCCTCGTTTTCGTAGATGACCTTCTTGGTCAGGCCGTAGGTGTTCAGCGGTTTTCCCTTGAGGGCAAACACGGCCTGGGTCTGCACATCACGACACGAGGTCAGCGACCCCGCCGCACTGTCCCCTTCGACGATGAACAGCGTGCTCTCCTCCGCCCGCTTGTCCTTTGAATCGAGATGCACCCGGCAGTCGCGCAGCTTGCGATTGTGCAACGATGCCTTCTTGGCACGCTCGCGGGCGAGATTGCGGATGCCCGACAGTTCCTTCCGCTCCCGTTCGCTGTCCTCGATCTTGCGCTTCAGGGCCTCCGCAGATTCGGAATTGCGGTGCAGCCAGTTGTCGAGGTGTTGCTGCAGGAAATTGCCGACGAACTGGCGGATGGAGGGACCCTTGGGGCCGATGTCATTCGAGCCGAGCTTTGTCTTCGTCTGCGATTCGAACACCGGCTCAATGACGCGTACGCTGACCGCCGCCACGATGGACTGCCGGATGTCGGCCGCGTCATAGTCCTTCTTGTAGAAATTGCGCACCGTCTGAACCAATGCCTCACGAAACGCCGCCAGGTGGGTGCCTCCCATGGTCGTGTGCTGACCGTTGACGAACGAGTAGTACTCCTCGCCGTAATGCCCCCCGTGCGTCATGGCGACTTCGATGTCGTCCGCCTCGATGTGCACGATCGGATAAAGCGTGTCGCCGGTGAGCTTGCGGGAGAGCAGGTCCTTCAACCCATTCTCGGAGCGGAAGGACTTGCCGTTGAACGTCAGCGTGAGGCCGCGGTTCAGGAAGGCATAGTTCCAAAGCATCTCTTCCACGAACTCGGGACGAAACTTGAAGTCCTTCCCGAAGAGCGCCTCATCCGGCACAAATTCAACGATCGTTCCGTTCTTCTCATCGGTCTTCACAAGCCGATGGTCCTTTTTCAATTTGCCCTGCTCAAAGTCCACCACCTTGGTTTCCCCCTCGCGCACGGCCTGCGCGCGGTAACGGAACGACAGGGCGTTCACCGCCTTCTGACCGACACCATTGAGGCCGACGGCCTTCTGGAAGGTCTCGGAATCGTATTTGGCCCCCGTGTTGATGATCGAAACGCAATCAATCAGTTTCCCCAACGGTATGCCCCGCCCGTAGTCGCGCACGCGCACCGTGCGGTCGGCCAGCTCGACATCGATCCGCTTGCCAAATCCCATGGTGAACTCATCGATCGAATTATCGATGGTCTCCTTGAGCAGCACATAGATGCCGTCCTCCGCATGGGAACCGCTGCCGAGCCGTCCGATGTACATGCCGGGACGGAGCCGGATGTGTTCGAGCGGCGAAAGGGTCTTGATGCTGGCTTCAGTGTAGGCGTTGGCCATGGATGGGCAAAAATGCGTCGGGCGCTAAAGTCCGCCCTGCCGCGCCGGGCGCAAGCGCCTTTTTTGCACGATCGCCATTCTTTCCGCCCTGTTCGTCAAAAGCCATCCTTGCGCGCGTACGGCTCCTGTTCTACCGTCTGGCCATGACGCCCAAGGAAAAAACGCTTCAAGCTCTCGAGACGCTCCCTAGGGATGTTTCTTACCAACAGCTTCAGGAAGAAATCAAGGTCCTTGCGGCGCTCGAGGAAAGTGAAACCGATATTCGGGAGGGCCGCGTGGTTTCGCATGAAGAAGTGAAGCGCCGTCTGGCCCAATGGAGTTCAAGCTGATTTGGACACAGCGCGCCATTGGCGACCTGTCGGAAATTGTCCGACATTATCGGGAGGTGGAAAAGAGCATCGACGCTGCGGGTAAAGTCGGGACAGCCATCATTGATCGAGTTGAGGTCCTTCAGACGTTTCCCGACATCGGTTCTCGATATCCGCGGAAGGACGGGGCGCACAGAGAAGTTCACTGTTTTGACTACCGAATTTTCTACCGAATCGATCGGGAATTGAGCGCCGTTTACATCGCCCGCATCTGGCATGGAAGCCAAGATCCTGCCTCTTTGGAGCTCTAAATCACAAAACAAAGCGCGAGAGGCCACCGCCTTCACCTCCTGTCATTCTGCCCAAAAACAGGACAGTCTGCCTGACCGCCCGTCAGTTTTTCAATTTACTGCAACATAATACCTTACATCAACTTAGTATCGTTCATGAAATACCCCGTTGACAGCCTGCCGCCCATGCCGTTGAGTGCGCGACCTTTTTTCATGAGCACACCTGAACAGACCCAGCGCAGCCTTACTCCTTCGGAGATTCCCTTCATGACTCCCCAAGCCATGGTGCGCTACGTGACCGATACGGGCAAGATCCTCCCGCGCAAGTACACCGGCTTCTCCGCCAAACACCAGCGCGCCGTCACCCGCACGATCAAGCATTCCCGCAACAATCTGCTCGCGCTCTGAGCGTCCGACGCAGCCCTTCCCTTTTCGAAACGCCGCTCCTTCGGGCGGCGTTTTTTTTGCGTTCCATCCCGTGACGATTCCCGGTCCGCGCGCTGGAATACCGATCTCCAACCCGAAGGACTCCGATGCGCTACACTCCGGATCTCAAAGCGGCCTTCAACCGCCGCGCTTCCTCGAGCGCCTCATCCGGTGTAGCGGCCGTGACTGTAAAATGACCCATTTTCCGTCCGACGCGCGGCTCGTGCTTGCCGTAGAGATGCAGCTTGGCGCGCGGATGGGCGAGGATCACGGACCAGTCGGGCTCCCGCATGACGCCGGTTTCAGGTGACACCCACGCGTCACCCAGAATGTTCACCATCACCGACGGCTCCCGGACCGAAGCGTCGCCCAGCGGCAGGCCGCAGATCGCGCGGACATGCTGTTCAAACTGGCTGGTGCGTCCGCCGTCGATCGACCAGTGTCCGCTGTTGTGGGGGCGCGGGGCGAGCTCGTTGACGAGAAGGTCGCCTTGGTCGGTGAGAAAAAGCTCCACCGCAAGCAGACCGACCAGGTTCAGGCGCTCCGCTATCCGAAGGGCGAGCGACTCCGCATCGCGCGCCACCGCCGGAGTGATGCGCGCCGGCGCAATCGTGAAGTCCAGGATGTGGCGGGTGTGGATGTTCTCGGCGATGGGAAACACCCGCGCCTCGCCGGCCTCGTTGCGGGCAACCAACACGGACAACTCACACTTGAAATCGACATGGCGCTCAATGACCGCCCGCTGTTTCGCGAAGGCCCCGGCGGCCTCCCGCAGCGAGGCGTCATCGGTCAGTTTTATCTGGCCCTTGCCGTCGTAACCGAAATCCGCGGTCTTGGCCACCGCCGGCAGGCCGAGCCGCCGCGCCACGGCGATCAAATCGTCCTGGGCCTCGACCTCCGCAAACGCCACATGCGGAAACCCGCATTTCTTCAACCAGGTCTTCTCGCGCATGCGGTTCTGGCAGATTTCCAGCACGCTGGAATGCGGCGAGAGACGGGTCATCTCCTCGATCTTCCACAACGGCTCGACCGGAATGTTCTCAAATTCATAGGTCACCACCGCACAGCTGCGCGCAAAGGCCGCCAGATCGTCGGCGCTGCGGTAATCGGCGGTGAACGTCCGGTTGGCGACCGCGCTCGCCGGGCAGTCCGGCGCCGGCTCGAAGACATGCACGCGGTAGCCTAGCGACTGCGCCGCCTGCGCGAACATGCGCCCCAGTTGCCCCCCGCCGAGTACGCCGATTGTGCTGCCCGGTAAAATCATGACAAGAAGCGCCCATTGAACGCCGCCGCCCGACGGTCGGCAAGCCCGCCTTGACGCCCTTCATCGCCGCAGCGAATTTGCTAGTGCCGCCCCGGCCCGACCTGATAGCTGATCTCCCATGTCGACGACTTCCTACGACCAAACCGCCTACGCCAGCGCATCGTTCCCCCAGACCCGCCCGATCAAGCTGGCCACGATCGCCCGATTGTTCGGCATGCAACCCGTCGATCCCGCGAAGTGCCACGTGCTCGAGCTTGGCACCGGCGACGGCTCCAACCTGATCCCGCTGGCCCAGGTGTACCCGGAGAGCACCTTTGTCGGCATCGACCTGTCCGCCCGCCAGGTTGAGGAAGGGCAGAAGCTCATCGACGGCGCCGGCCTGAAGAACATCACCCTCGAGGCGATGAACATCCTCGACTTCGATCGCCGGGGCAGGGTGTTCGATTACATCATCGTCCACGGCGTGTACAGTTGGGTTCCCGAGCCCGTGCGCGAACGGATTCTCAGCCTGTGCAAGGAGGCGCTCTCACCCGACGGCGTCGCCTACGTGAGCTACAACGCCCTGCCCGGCTGGCGCATGCGCGGCATGACCCGCGACATGATGCTCTACCACACCCGGCAGTTCACCGACGACGTGACACGCAGCGGTCAGGCGCGCTCACTCATCAAGTTCCTCTCGGACAACGTTCCCACCGAGGGCGATCCCTACGGCCAGTTCCTCCGCTCGGAGCTCCAGTTCCTCGAAGCCCAGAACGACTCCTACCTGCTGCATGAATTCCTGGAGACGGACAACCGGGCTTTTTATCTCCGCGATTTCAACGCAGCGGCCAACCGGCACGGTCTGCAGTTCCTCGGCGAGCCCGAATTGAGTTCGATCCTCGCCACCAATTTCGATCCCAAGATCCAGGAGACGCTCTACAAGATCGCGGGCGACATCATCGCGATGGAGCAGTACATGGATTTCATCCGGAACCGCACGTTCCGCATGACGTTGCTCGTCCACAGCGACCGCGTGCTCAACCGCAACATCAATCCGCTCATCCTGCGCGGCATGTGGTTCGGGACGGGCGCCCGGCCCGTGAACAAGACGGTGAATCTGGCGGCGGGCGTCCGCGAACATTTCAACATCGCCCTGGTAAAATCCCTCTTCGTTGCCCTGAACGCCGAGACGCCGCACTACCTGTCGTTCAACGAACACATGGCAGCCGACCGCAAACTCCTGTACAAGGCCGGCACGAGCATCCTCCAGGAAAAACATCATGTGGATGCGGAGGAAGTCGTGCTCTGCGATCAGCTCCTGATTCTCGTCAGTCGCGGCGTGATCGAGGTTCTCGCATTCCCACCCGTCCAGGTCGCCGCCACCCTGCCGGAGAAGCCGTGCACGACGCCCCTCGCCCGCCACCAGGCTCTCCATTTTGCCCGGCATGTGACGAACCTGCGCCACTATTCGATCAAGTTTGATACCTTTGCGCGCCATGTCATCTCACTGCTCGACGGCACCCGCGACATGAAGGCGATCGTGCGCGCGATGGCGGAGAAGAGCGCCCAGGGAATCTTCATCATCCAGAACCACGGCGCAAACATCACCGACGTGGATGAAATCGAAAAACTCATCGCACCGCGGGTGGCCGCCTGCGTGAATCAGTTTCCCCAACTGTCCATGATCACGCCGTAGGCGGCCGGCCGTCGTGGCGGCGCGAACATGATTCTGCACGCAAAGCAAACCGCCTTACCTTTCTCCACTCTGTGCATTCTGTGCACTCTGTGGTTCAATTCCGGAATTTGGACCACAGGCGGCAGGTGTGCACCGAAACAAGCCAGAACACCGGAGGCCCTTCATGCCGCTTGGTTGAGCTTGGCACCACTCTGCCCCGTTCTCACATCATCTTCGCCAACGCCTCGGCGCGGGTGAGCACGAAGGCATCGCGGATCTCCGCAAATTTCCCGAGAAGCTCCCGCGGCGTCCCCGGGCGCGGGAACTCCACCTCCAAGGTGCCGCCCGTGCAACGCACCACCGCATCGACACCGGCGACCGTCACCGTGCACTCGCGGCAATCCGACGGATAATTCACCTGGAGCCGATGCGCGCCGGCCGGCTCGAGTCCCTCGACCGCATCGATGACGGCCTCGACCGGGACGCCCTTCGTCAGGGCAAAGACGAGGGTTGAAAACGCGCCGCTCCACAATCCGTCAAACTCCGGGAGCTGCATCACGTCGGTCGTTCTCAGGCTGTGCAAAGTCCGCATCAGCAGATAACGCGCGGGATCCGCCTCATGCTGCGAGAGCGAAAGCTCCCAGACAAAATCACGCGCGGTGAGCACCGCCTGCCCGCCGCTCACGCTGAGGCTGATGTCGGCACGCTTATAGGCCATGGACGTCCGCGCCGCCTGAAAAATCCGTTCGGCCTCCTCCTTGACCTCGCTCTCACCCAGCCGCACCACGAAGGCCTGGGTGGCGGCATTGACGGCATCCGGCACCGAATGCCGGTCCTTGCGAAAACCGCCGAGCGCCTTGACCAGGCCCCCGGAGCACGCCACCAGGCGGATGCCGGAGAGTGTCTTCGCAGGGATAAAGGTGGCCATGAATTGCGCACCTTGTGCCCTCGCCCCCGTCACCGCAAGCCTCGCCCTTGCGTTGCTGAAGGAGATCGGGCTCCGGCAAAACGCGAAGGCGCAAAGGGGCAAAGAACGACGCGGAGGCACGGCAAGAGAGACGGCCTCCATGGAGGAACGCGCTCCGTCATGCCCGGCTTGGTGGAAAATCTGGTCCCCTCGACAGGCTCCATGCCGATCTTGCCACGCCGCACGAATCGGCACACAGACACCCGATGGCCGAAACCCGATTCGTCCCCGTCGTCTGCGCATTGATCGAACGGGACGGCCTCGTGCTCATCGCCCAGCGCCCCGCGCACAAACACCTCGGCCTGATGTGGGAATTTCCCGGCGGCAAGGTCGAAGCCGGCGAGGATCCAAGCGCTGCCTTGAAACGGGAAATCAGGGAGGAACTTGGCTGCGGGCTGGAGCTCGTTCACGTCCTGCCCACCCGCCGCCACACCTACGACAGGATCGCAATCGCCATGACGCCGTTTGTTGCGCGGCTGTCTCCCGGTTGCCCGGAACCGACGCCGCGGGAACACATCGCCCTCGCCTGGGTTGCCCCCGCAGACTTGAACTGTCATCACCTGGCTCCGGCCGATGTCCCGGTCGTGGCAGATTACCACAACTGGCTCTCGGCCCGACGATCTGCTCCCGTTCTCCAGCGTTTCCACTCTCCGCCGCAGGATCGGACAGGCGCAACAAATGATCAGCAATGACCCGCCGCTTCCAACGGACGGACCCTCCCGCCCACCGCTGCCCTGGCTGAGAAACGGCTCCGCGCCGCCTGCCGCAAAAGGCTCCCCGGCATGCGAAATCCAACGACCGCTTGCAATTTACCCATTTACACGCAGGCACATGAAACCGTTCTTTGAGTCAGCGCCCGAGAAATGGTACGCCTGAGACTCACCCAAAGACTTTTGGGGGTGTTTTGGATTCTACCCTTGGTTGGAGCGCTCCGCTGCCTGTCGAGAGCCGTAGGACTCTCGTAAATCCCCCTGCGAAAAAACAATCGGCAACTACGAAGAAATGCCCCTGGCTGCTTAATTGACAGCCTCGTGCGCCCGGCGACACCTGCTGGCCGGAACGCACGTCGACAGCAGGTATAGTCTGTGCGGGCGCCTCTGGCGCGCGGACCGTATCTTCATCCAGAGTCTAGCCGACGACGCGCGCGTGCCGTCACTTGTCGAAGGCGAATTCCAAACGGCACTACACCGGTAGACGCGGATCGTGAAGGTCAGGGGCACCCGGGTTCAACTCCCGGCACCTCCACCAAATTTTACAGGCGTCCCACAGGAATCGAGGAAAAGCGGCTGGAGTTGCTCAAGTTCGCCGGTCGCGATAGCGGCCAAGTGCCATCTGCGGCTTGATCTGCAGAGCCTGCTGCCGCGTTTCGCCATCGTGGACACCAACCCCGACGGCATCACGCCGAAGGGCACCGCCATCTTGAACTACATCCTCGGCGGTCTGCAGTAGGCCGTGCGCCCGGAACGGGCGGCAGGCAGGACCCGACAAGCCGCTTGCACGATCCGGCGGGCTCCTATGTCTTGGGCGCATTTCCGTTTGATGCCCCCCGTTTTCTCCAATTCCGGCATTAGGGACAACCATTCCCGCGGCAGCGTCGGCGATTTTCTGCGTCAGCATCTCAAGGTCGGCTCGAATCTGGATCTGGTGACGGCGTACTTCACCGTGCATGCCTATGGAAAGCTGCGGACCGAGTTGAACCAGATCGGAAAAATCCGCGGCAGGCGCGGCGCCGACCCAGCTTCAGCCGACGGACGCCGCCCGCGAGCGCATCAACCCTCTCCCGCCCCACTACCTCGTTTACGTGCAGGCCGATGGCGAGGTGCGCCTCGCCTTCACCCAGGTCAAGACCATCCTCAACCTCTTCCGCGAACTCGCCCTCGGCCAAACCGAGCCCTACGCCGAGCTCTGCCGACTCTTCGACCGGCAGACGGCCCAGGGCACCGACATGACCGCCTGCTCCGGGTTGATTGCCCGCGCCGTCGAGTCCATCACCGCCACCTTCCAACAGCGCCTCGCCACCGGCCTGCAGGGTCGCCGCGATTTCGTCCTGCCAGAATTGGCCGCGCAACCCCTTGCTGGCCGAGCCGCTCTATCTCACCAAATACATTGAACGCATGGGCACCGGCACCCGCGACATGATCGCCAAGTGCCGCGCTGCCGACCTGCCCGAACCTGAGTTCAGCCTGGCCGATGGTTTTGTCACCACCCTCCGCCGTCCGGTCCGGCCCGGCGCGGCCAAAACGCCGGCCAAAACGCCGGTCAAAACGCCGGTCAAAACGCCCGATCACATTCTCGCCATCGTGGCTGAGCACCCCCAGACCACCCTCGCCGAAATCGCCGCCCAGATCGGCAAATCCAAGCGCGCCGTCGAACGCGCCGCCGCCAAGCTCGTGAAAGCCGGCCGGCTCCGTTACGTCGGCCCCGCCAAAGGCGGCCACTGGGAGATCCCCGCCAACTCATCACCCAAATCCTGATCTCCGCCCGCCGCCCAAGTTTGGGCTCTGCTCGCTAGTCGCTACTCACTACCCGCTACTTCTGCTCCTACCCATGCCCGCCCGAGCCAAATCACCCCGAGCCGCCATCGGCAGCTACCCCGGCTTGGTCGGTGGCATCGGCCAACTGCTCGAAACCGCCCGCCGCGCCAGCGCCCGCTCTGTTAATGCCTTCATGACGGCTACCTACTGGGAGATCGGCCGGCGCATCGTCGAGTTCGAACAGGGCGGCACCAAGCGGGCAGGGTATGGGGAGGAGCTGCTGGACCGGCTGGCGGCAAACCTTGCGGCGCGGTTCGGGCGAGGGTTCTCACGGTTCAATCTTGGCCGGTTTCGCCTGTTCTATCTCTCGTTTCCCCTGGAGCAGATTCGAGCGACACTGTCGCTCGAATCCCGGAGCGCAAGATTACCTCTGGCAGCGCCCGGTGATCTGCACGCCAGCCAGCTCCACCTATTCGCCGCCACCGTCCAGCTCCTCCCCGACGGCAAGCTCCCCGCGAAGCGCATCCCCGCCGCCTTCACCGCCACCCGCGACCCGCAGCACCCTCTCCGCGCCATGCTCGCCGACCTGCAAACCCTCGACACCGTCCGCATCATCGAATGTCAGGGATGAATTCTGGCAGACTGGGACTGCGGTTGTCACATCCCAACCCCTATAATCACCCCATGAAAACCTGGACCCAAGTCGAACTCGACCACCTCGTCACCTGTGACAAGCGCACCGTTGATCCGCCCAAAAAAACGATGCGTTTGGAATTGGGCAGTCATCGCAACGAAGCGACCTTGCAATCCCTCGACGACCAACACTCCTTCCGCGTGTTCATCCGCCAGAACGCCAAGTTCACTGAGAACTTCACCATCGGATTGGATTTTCTGCCACGCGACGAACCCGGCACGATCTGTCTGCTGCGCTGCAACGGGCCGCATGGTCCTCATGCCTTGTGGCCGCATCATGCGCAATTCCACATCCACAAGGCGCTGGCCGAGAATGTAAACGAAGGAAGGAAGCCCGAGGTGTTCGCGGAAATCACGGGTTCCTACGCCACCCTGGATGAGGCGATCCGACACTTTGGAACCCTTTGCCACATCACCGACTGGCATTTGTATTTCCCTGACATCAAGCAACTGCTATTCCCCAATCTGCCATGAGCACCCTCGACATCCTCAAAGACCAGTTCAATCAACGCCTCCAGTTGGTAGACAAGCGTCCGGGCATTGCGCAGCTCATGGTGCCGCTCTTCCACGAGGATGGCGACATGGTGGATATTTTTCTCGAAGGGCTCGGAGGCGACCGGATGCGCGTCTGCGACCATGGCATGACCTTGATGCGCCTATCCTACGAATACGAAGTGGATACCCCCAACAAACAGCGCATCCTCACCAAAATCCTCAACGAAAACGGCCTTTCGGACGAGGACGGCAACCTCTTCCTTGAGACCACCCCGGATCAACTCTACCCGGCGGTCATGCAGTTCGCCCAAGGAGTGGCCAAGGTCGGCAGCATGCGAAATTTCAAACGGGAGATCATCGCCTCGCTCTTCTACGAGCTGTTGGAGGAGTTCACGATGAAACAACTCCTTGACTACCGCCCGCAGAAGGCGGTCTTGCCCTTGCCGGAGCGTGATGATCTGGAGGTGGATTACAGCTTTCCCGTCAATGGCACGAGCCTCTACCTCTTCGGCGTGAAAGACGCATCAAAAGCCCGGTTGACCACAATCTCCTGCTTGGAATTCATCCGGCACAAACTGCCCTTCCGCAGCATCGTGGTGCATGAGGACTTCGACGCCTTGCCGCGCAAAGACCGGTCTCGGCTCACCAGCGCCTGCGACAAACAGTTCACCAGCCTCGACGATTTCCGTTCCGGTGCACGCCAATTTCTGGACCGGGAAACAGCCCATTGATCTCCATTCAGCGTCCCCGCAGCGCGACCACCCTGCCCGAGACCGACCGTCTCCTGCTCCTGCGCCGGAAATTCGAGGAACTCCACGACGGCGCCCACCCCCTCCGCATCGCTTTGGACCAGCTCCAAACCCTCGACACCGTCCGCATCATCGAAGGCAAGGCATGAATGCTGCCTCACGCGAAGCCGCGAAGGCGCGAAGAATTCAAGAAAAACCCCATGAACCCAGACCCAAACCACATGACCAAGGGTGAGCCTTTAGGCTCAGAACCCATTGCATCACCATCCTCCTCCCTTCGCGACTTCGCGGCTTCGCGTGAGAGAAATGTCGAGGAGCTATCGGCAATCGTCGTGGATTACGGCTACAAGCTGCATGTCGAGGCCGGACCGGGGCTGTTGGAGACGGTTTACGAGGTGGTATTGGCCAAGATGCTCGAAGGACATGGACTCCGGGTGAAGCGCCAAGTCCCCATTGCCATCCGCTTGATGGGACTTCAATTCGACGAAGGTTTTCGAGCGGACTTGATCGTGGAAGACGTCCTGCTCGTCGAACTCAAGTCAGTGGAGAACCTCGCTCCGGTTCATTCCAAGCAGGTGCTCACCTACCTGCGCCTGCTGAACCTTCCCCTCGGCCTGCTCATCAATTTCGGCGCAGCCACTTTCAAGGAAGGCTGCAAGCGCATCGTCAATCGCCACGAAAACTTCGCGTCTTCGCGCCTTCGCGTGAACCAAAACCCCGAAGATTTCACATGAGCAATCCCGGTCAATTTCTGCTCTTCACCGCCCCGGACGGCGCGGTGAAGGTGGACGTGTTTTTCCGGGAGGAAACCGTCTGCCTCACGCAGAAGGCGCTGGCGGAGCTGTTCGGCGTGAAGCGGCCGGCCATCACCAAGCACCTGAAGAACATCTTCGAGTCGGGGAAATTGCGGGAGAACTCAGTTGTTGCCATTTTGGAAACAACTGCCGCCGACCGGAAAACCTACGCCACGAAATACTACAACCGCGAGTTGGCGAAAGAGCGCGGTGATCGTGGCGGATCCTCCAGCCGCGCCTGCCGCAATGTTCGTAATACGAACATTGCACCTGCGGACGCCCGGCTGCGGCGGCTTTACCACTCGGACCCGAGCGGGCGTGCCATCTATTGGACGATTGGATGACCGTTTGTGGGACCGCAATGGGGGCGGGGTCGCCAAACGCCCCAAAGAGCCTACACCGTGTAAGGAAACCGCACACGTGGATCGCCGGCCGGGAAGTCCCGCGTGTTGCGGGTGACGAGGATGCAGCCCTCCGTCTCGGCACTGGCCAGCACGATCGCGTCCGGCAGCTTGAGTCGCAGCGCCTGCCGCAACTCCACCGCGCGGCGCGCCACCTCCTCGGTCAATTCCACGCGCCCGAGCGAGCCGAGCAGCGTTTCGGCGGCGCGACGCTCCCCGTCAGTGCGCGCTCCGGCCAGCAGCTCCATGAACGAAATCACCGAATAAAGCGGACGCCGGTAACACGCGAGTTCGGCGCGGGCGGCTGGCAGACCCTGCAGGTAATCAATCAAGACATCGCTGTCGATGAGCGCCTTCACCGGCCCCACTCCTCGCGCAATGCGTCCACCGCCGCCCGACTGTCCCCCCGCGTCTCCCAAGCCCCGAATGCCGCTTCTCGGGTGGCCGATTGCTTCTGCGCCAACATCACATCCAAAGCGCGGCGAATCGCTTCCGCACGCGAAATCTGCTCCCGCTCACAAATCTCGGCCAACGCAGCTAATTGGTGATCCGAAATTTCTATAATCGTTCGCATGATGACGTCATATGATGACGTTTTGCGTCATTGTCAATTCCCAGACTTCCCTTGGCCAATCCAAACGGATTCCATCACCCCCAATCTCAAAACCTCAGATCCTGTGGGAGGACCGTGATTCCAATGAAACGACTGCTGCTGCTGTTTACCGTGCTCCTGCTTCCGCTCGCCGGCGTGGCGGCGCGGGATTTCCATGTCTCGCCGGAGGGCGACGACCACAACCCCGGCACCCAGGCCGCGCCCTGGCGGACGCTTGACGGTGCACGCGATGCGGTGCGGGCGTGGCGCCGGGCCCAGCCGGCCGGCGCGAACGGGGCCGTGACCATCTGGCTGCACGGCGGCACGTATCCGCTGGCCCGCACCTTCGAACTCACCCGGGAGGACAGCGGCACGGCGGCGGCACCGGTGGTGTTCGCAGCGTGGCGGGATGACGTGGTGCGGATCTCCGGAGGCCGCAGGGTTCCGGCCACGGCGTTCGCGCTCCTGCGCGACGAGGCGACCCTCCGCCGGCTGCCCGCGGAGGCGCGGCCGCATGTCGTGGTGGCCGACCTGCGCGCCCTCGGCATCACGGATTTCGGATCGCACCGGCAGTTCGGCCATGGACAACCTGTCGTGCCGGCGCCGATCGAGTTGTTCTGGAATGACACGGTGCTTCCCTTGGCGCGCTATCCCAACACGGGTGGGATCCTGATGGGCGCGGTCGTCGATCCCGGATCGATGCCCCGCATCGGCGACTACAGCGACAGGCCCGGACGCTTCAAATACACCGACCCGCGTCATGCCCGCTGGGCCGGGGTGCCGGATGTGTGGCTGCAGGGCTATTTCAATCATGGATTCGCGGACGACAAGATCCGCATCGCCGCCATCGATGTGGCGAAACAGGAGATCGCGCTCGCCGCCCCGCACATGTATGCGCTGGGGAGCGGGCAGAACTACAACCAGTATGTCGCGCTCAACCTGCTCGAGGAACTCGACGAGCCGGGCGAGTGGTATGTGGATGCCGCGGCCGGCCTGCTCTATCTCTGGCCGCCGGGTGATCCGGCGGTGGCGCGGGTGTCAGTCTCCGTTCTCGAGTCGGCGCTGGTCGCGCTCGACCATGTTTCCTTCTGCACACTGCGCGGGCTGACCATCGGGGAGGGGCGCGGACTCGGCCTTTCGATCGAGGGTGGATCGGACAATCGCATCGTGGACTGCACCGTGCGCAACGTCGGCACCGCCGGCATCCTGCTGGGACAGGGGGCACGGCAGACATTCCCCCACATCACGGCCGATGACTACACCGGCGTGCCGTCCTCGCGCGAGATCGGCAGTTTCCACTCGCAACTCTACCTCGACACGGTTTGGGAACGCGACGCCGGCGAGCGGCATGTCATCGAGGGCTGCGAGATCTACAACACCGGCTCCGGCGGCATCTTTCTCGGCGGCGGCAGCAAGAAGCGCCTCGAGCCCGGCAACAACGTCGTAACCGACTGCCGCATTCACGACTTCAGCCGCCGCAACAAGGCCGGCGCCTCCGGCGTGATCGTGGACGGCTGCGGCCAGCGCGTCGTGCACAACGAGATCTACAACGCGGACCAGCACGCGATCTTCGTCCACGGCAACGAGCACCTCTTCGAGTTCAACCACGTCCACCACGTCGCGCTCAACTCAAACGACGTCTCCGCGTGGTATCTCGGCCGCGACCCGAGCGACCAGGGAAACATCGTCCGCCACAATTTCTTCCACGAGGTCGGCCGGCCCGACCGGAAGTGGATGATGGGCGTGTATTGCGACGACGCGACCGCCGGGGTACTGGTGGAGGGCAATGTGTTTTATCACGTCGCCTCGTACGGCACGGTCTACAGCAACGGCGGGCAGGACATCGTCGTCCGAAACAACATCTTCGTCGCAGGCTACGGTCCGGCCTACCAGTTGAAATCGATGTGGTATGACTTCGCGCAGGACAGCATCCCGTACTTTTTCGGCGAAAAGGGCGTTTTCACAAAACGCCTGACCCGATCCGTGAACATCAAGGAGCCGCCCTACAGTGACCGCTATCCGCTCCTCAGGGACTGGCTGGACCTCCTGCCCGACGGCAGGACTTACGTCGGCATGCTGCCGCGGCGGAATGTTTTCGTGAACAACGTGCTCGTGCAGCACGAGGAGACGGTGCGGCTTGTCGGCGAGCACGCGCAGACGGAATTTGCCGGAAACTTCCGGACGCAGAAGGATCCCGGGTTCGTGGATGCGGCCAAGCTCAACTTCCAACTGAAGGACGATTCAGTGATCCATCGCGAGCTGCCCGGCTTCAAAAAAATCCCCTTCGACCAGATCGGCCCGCGACACCGTGAACCCGCCCGCTGAGTGCCGCAGGGTCACTGCTGTGTTCCCCTTGTCGCCTACGCTGCGTCAGAGCTGGACGCAGCCAGCTTTGCAATGCCACCGTTCCTTTCGCGCCCGCGTGGCTTGTCATCGTAACCCATCACGGTTTGGTCTCGATCTCCACGGCCGTGAGCGAATGTTTCGGCAGCGAGAGCAGGACTGCCCCGCCCTCCACCCGCGCCCCCAGCGTCACCACGCCGACCGTATCCGGGTCCTGTTCGTTCGTGGACTGGACCTCCGGCCCAACGAGGCTCCAGGCGGATGCGGCGACGGCCTGGATGCCTTCGATCCGGGTGTCTATGGGTCGGGTCAGGTGCTTGTTGGCAATCATCAGGAACACCCGTCCGCCATCGCGGCTCCGGCTGGCGTTCACGCCCAGGT
>CAZOXB010000035.1:0-22602 GCA_964583635.1 uncultured Opitutaceae bacterium
TCCACAAGCCATCCGTCCGCTACGCCGCTTGATTTATGTCCCTATTACAATGCACGCCTTAATAACTCCCGCCGTCCCGACGCAGAAAACCTTTGGCGATGAAAGCGTCCAGCAATTCCCTGCGCGTCGAGGGCATTGGACGCTTCCGCAGATCGTAATAACTCTGCACATCGAGCAGCGTCACCACTTCTTCTTCACCCAGCCCAGACTTGGCAGCCTGGTCAACAAACTCTGGCCGACCTTCCACGATGATGCGTTTGAGCTGGTCCGGCGACATCGCCACCAGTTCGTCGCCTGCCCGCATCCAGTAGCGGCCATCGTAATGCAGCGGATGCCCGGTCGGCCGCGACGGAATCTCAAACACCAGCACGCGCCCGTCAGGATGCGCGACCTCCTGCCACGTCACCTTGAGCTGGATGCGCTCGTGGATGCCCGCCACCGCTTTCTCCGGCACATCAAACGCCTGCGTACCCACCACTTTGCGCGGTGGTTTGTCGCTGACACCGAGAATCATCTTCCCACCGCCCTCGTTCGCAAGCGCCACGCAATAATCCACCAACTTCTCAAAGTGGAAGTTGTTCTTCGCTTCTTTGAATTCTACATGCTCATCCTCGGAGCGGGCGGTTAGCAAAGCGCTGAGTTCTGCAACAGTCATACTTGTGCGGGATGATTCCCGATAACTTCGTTGGTTGCGAGTGTCACCTGCCCTGACAGCAGGCGCGGCAGCAGAAGGTCGCGGGTACGGTGGAGGTTTTGGATTTGAAGTTGGAGGGCATGAACTTGCTCGGCCATTGGGATCGTGGCTTCGCCGAACTTCTTCAGCAGCGGCAGGGGCGAAATTAACAGGTCGGCCTTCTCGAAGGTGGCGGCCGTAACGGCGGGATAGGCTGCGCCCGTCGCGTTGTTGGTCAGGAAGGCCACGAAGTCGTCCGTGGTCGTGGCGAAATAGAGGAACGTGAACGGGACGTTCGTCGCTGTGAGTACCGCAAACCCGGTGGAAGCGATGGTGTTGGGCTCAGGGTGCATCACCTGCGCGTGCGTCCTTTTCAGATGGGGAGATCCATTGCATGGTGTGGGTGAATGCTTCGGAGTACGGAGACCGGGAACCCCGCTCACGGATTCAGGATCAGGCCTTCGCCGGTCATCTCCGGGGGCTTGGGCAGTCCCATCAGCTGCAGCACGGTCGGTGCGACATCCGCCAGCCGCCCCTTGGCGCGGAGCCTGGTCTTTCCGACTTGGTAATCACGACCCACGACAAAGGCCTCGACCAGGTTGAGCGTATGCGCGGTGTGGGGTGAGTTGTTCACGGGATCCCACATCTGCTCGCAGTTGCCATGGTCGGCGCAGATGAATGCCCGGCCGTTCTTCGTCTCGAGCGCACGGAGCAACTCGCCCACGCCATGATCGGTCGCCTCGACCGCCTTGATCGCCGCCGGCAACGAACCGGTGTGGCCGACCATGTCGGGATTCGCGTAGTTGACCACGATCAACCCGTACTTCCCCGAAAGGATCGCCTCCCGGGCAAGTCGGGTGACTTCCGCCGCAGACATCTCCGGCTGAAGATCGTAAGTAGCAACCTTGGGGCTCGGCGGACAGGCGCGCTCCTCACCCGGAAAGGGGTCCTTGCGATAGTTGTTGAAGAAAAAGGTGACGTGCGGGTTCTTCTCGGTCTCCGCGCAGCGAAACTGCGCGATCCCCGCATCCGCAACCACCTGCCCGAGGATGTTTTTCAACGGCGCCGGTTTCGGCGACACCACGTTCACCGGCAAGCCCGCCTCGTACTCGGTCAGCGTCGCGTAATAAAGGTCGAGCTTCGCTCCGCGATCAAAGCCTGCGAAGTCGTCGAGGACAAACGCCTTGGTCAGCTCGCGCGGGCGGTCGCCACGATAGTTGTAGAACAACACCGCGTCGCCGTCGGCGAAGGTTGCCACCGGTTTCCCGTCCGCATCCACCACCCAAGTGGCGGGAACAAATTCGTCGCCCTTCTGGCTCCCGTTCACCGGGTGATCATAATAGGCCCGCACCGCCTCCACCGCCTGGCGCGCGGTGCCCTGCGCCTGCTTCCCCGTGAGCATGCGGAAGGCCTTCTCAACGCGCTCCCAGCGGTTGTCGCGATCCATCGCCCAGAAGCGTCCGCACACGGAAGCGATCCTGCCCACGCCAATTTCGCGGCAATGCTCCTCCACCTGAGCGACATAGTCCGCACCACTGGTCGGCGGTGTGTCGCGACCATCCGTAAACGCGTGAATGAACACCTGCGTCACTCCATCCGCCTTCGCCTGGCGGAGGATGCCGTACAGATGATCCAACATGCCGTGCACGCCCGCATCCGATACGATGCCCATCAGGTGGAGCCGCGAGCCTCGGGACTTGATACGCGCGACCAACGCACGCCAGACGGGGTTCGTGGCGAGGAGCTTTTCGGAAAACAGCTTGTTCAACCGCACCAGCTCCTGATCGACGATCCGACCCGCCCCAATGTTTTCGTGTCCCACTTCGCTGTTGCCCATGACCCCATCCGGCAGGCCGACATCCAGTCCTGATGCGGCCAGCACGGTGCAGGGATAGCTGGCGTGCAGCCGGTCGTCGGCCAGCTTCTTCGCAAGATGCACGGCATTGAAGGCATTTTGCTCCGGGTGGGGGTTCTTGCCCCAACCATCGCGAATAATGAGAAGGACCGGTGGACGCGAGGTGCTCATATGAGGATGAAGGAATCGGTCATCTAGGAATGAAGCCCCATGCCACCCGACAAAAGGCAAATCGCGTCTTCCTTTTTTGCCGTCACCCGGTCAAGAAATCCATCCGCCGAGCCGTTACTGGGACTGGCCCAGCCGAAACCCCTTCCTCGATGACCCTGATCATACGGGACCTTCTGGTGAACCCACCCACGTGGTTCCTGTCGTTTCGAGACCTGACGCTGTATTGCAACGTTTTCCTGAAATCCGACATCGTCATCGAGACCGACGAGCCCGATATCTACTATCGATGGATCAAGCCAAAGGGTGGCATGGACTTCGTCGAGGATTTCGTGCGCCCCGGCACGGAGGACGGATTGCGGCTGGACGTCGAACCCCAGTATCCACGCTCCCTGATCACGGATCGCATTGCGCCGGAAAATGTCCACAGCCTCATCGCGCGAATCCGCGGATTCCGGGGCTGACCGGACCGTGGCAGACAAACAACGAAGCCGGGAAAAGCCACAGATTCCGCCGATTGCACAGATTACCCGAACCTTCGCGCCTTGGCGCCTTCGCGTTTTTGTTTGGAACTTCCGAATTGTTGACCGATGGACGGAGCAACGCAGCGTGGCACCGCACACCCGCGCTGCTCGTTTGACCTCGCCGGCAAAACCTGCCCCCTTTGGTCGCACGCATGTCTTCACGCGCCGTCCTGCTCGTCAACCTGGGTTCGCCCGACTCCACCTCTACGGAGGATGTCCGCCGCTATCTCGCCGAATTCCTCGGCGACGATCGCGTCCTGGACCGTCCCTCCCAACCATGGCGGTCGCTCATCCTGCATGGGATCATTCTGCGCACGCGCCCCCGGAAATCGGCACACGCCTACGAGCAGATCTGGCTGCCGGAGGGCTCGCCGCTCATATTGACTTCGCAGAAGGTGCAGGCGGATCTTTCCGCGGCTCTAGGAGCGTCCATCCCGGTCTACCTCGCGATGAGATATGGCCGGCCCTCGATTCCGGATGTCGTCGGGCGGATGGCGCGGGATGGCATCACCGAG
Organism: uncultured Opitutaceae bacterium; assembly: GCA_964583635.1. Taxonomy (GTDB): domain Bacteria; phylum Verrucomicrobiota; class Verrucomicrobiia; order Opitutales; family Opitutaceae; genus UBA6669. The sequence continues at coordinate 3,736 of CAZOXB010000035.1, forward strand.
CTGCTCCTGTTTCCCCAGTATCCGCACTACGCGATGTCCTCATGGGAGACCGTGGTCGTGCGGGTGTATGAGGAACTCGCAGCACAGGCACCCTCGATCCGTGTGCAGTGCGTCCAGCCGTTCTACGATGATGCTGATTACATCGAGGCGCTCCACGAAGTGTCGGCTCCGTATTTTGCGAAACCGCACGACCACATTCTTTTTTCCTACCATGGCATCCCGGAGCGGCACTTGAACAAGGCGGACTCCTCCCATGCGCACTGCCGGGTCAAGTCGGACTGCTGCACGACCTGTTCACCCGCCCATGCCACCTGCTACCGCGCCCAATGTCTCGCCACGACGCGGGCACTCGCAAGGCGCGCCGGGCTGTCCGCGGACCGGTACTCGGTGTCCTATCAATCGCGACTGGTGGGCGAACCGTGGCTCTCGCCGTACACTGATTTCGAGTTCAAGCGGCTGTCGAAGGAAGGGAAGAAGCGCATTCTCGTCATCACTCCGGCATTCGTCACAGACTGCCTCGAAACCCTCGAGGAGATCGGCCAGCAGGGAAAGGCGGATTTTCTGGCCGCCGGCGGCACTTGGTTCGAACACATCCCCTGTCTCAACGATCAACCGCCCTACCTCCGTTTTCTCGAAGGCCGGGTTCGCGCCTGGCTGAACGGACAATCGCCGACCGAGGTCCATGCCCGTCAGATGGCATCGCTCGCCTCCTTACCGACCCCTGTGTGAGATGATCAGCGGCAGCTCCGAGTCCGCCACCCGCAACGAACCTTCGCCAGCGTCCACCGTCGCGCTTCTGTGGCTGGACGCCACCGGGCGTGTGCGGTCGGCCAATGCCAGCGCGCGGTTCCTCTGGCGGGTGAAGGAGAACACGTTTCCCAGCGAGTCGTTTGTCAGCCTCCTTTCCTGGGACATCACGTCCGGCGACCCGGACTGGAAACAGACCCGGTGGGACGCAATCGTCACCGCCGCGCGGGATGGGACCGTTCAACTCCAGGCGCAGCCATTCGGCGGTGGCGATGCCATTCCGGTCGCAGTCGCCCTCGACGAAGCGCACGGCCCCGACCCCGGTTATTTTGCCGCCATCATTCCGAGTGAGGCACCCGAGGCTACACACCCTCCTGCACCTTCAGCTCAAACTGCCGAATCCACGTCATCGGCATCCACAAGCGCTGCGGCAACGTCGACGGCGGCGGCGCACCCTGGTGCCGGAGGCATGCCGGTCAGCGCCGCATTGAACTGGTTTGTCACGGAGGCGCCGGTCGGATTCTTCGACCTCGATTTCAAACTGGGATATGCCCACTACTCGCCGACGTGGAAGCGACTGCTGGGTTATGAGGACTCCGACCTTCCCAACACCTACGAGACCTGGCAACGGCTCCTGCATGAGGACGACTCGACTGCGGCGCCCCACCAAGTCGACAGGAACCCCGGCGCCGGGCCCACGCGCACATTCGCCCTTGAGTTCCGCATGCAGCACCGGCGCGGCCACTACGTTTGGATGTACTGTACGGGCCGGCAGTACTTTGGGCCGGACTCCCTCCTCGAACGGGTGATCGGCGTCCAATTCGATATCACGGATCGGAAGGAGATCGAGGAGGAAACATTGGGGTCGGACGAACGACTGCGGCAATTGACTTCAGAGGGTGTCATCGGCGCATTCGACCTCGATTTCGTCAAACGCAGCCACTGGTTTTCCGAGGGCTGGCGTGGCCTCTTCGGTTTGCCCGCATCGGATCCGGTTCGCGTCAACGAACCGCTCTGGCCGTTGCTGGACGTGCTTCCAACCGAGCATGCCCAAACGGGTGCGGCATGGCTCTCGGACCACCGAGCGGGCGACGATCCCGTGCTCGAGGTCATCACGCTGAAGCACCGCGACGGCCGCGGGATCCCGGTTCTGCTGGGATTGAACCGGCATTATTCCCGTCGCCGGGAACTCGCGCGCGTAACCGGCTTCGCGCTCCCGCTGGCAATCGACGCCGTGTCCGCCCGTCTGGGGCGAACGTTGCCTCCGGTACATCTGGTTGCGCCTGCACTGGACACCCTGACGGAAGCGGTGCTCGTGGCAGACACATCCGGCAATGTCACCTACCTCAACGCCCGCGCAGAACTCCTCACCGGCCACACCGCACGCGGCAACGGCCTGCTTAAGATCGCCCAGGTCCTGCCACTCGTCCGACGGAGCGATTCCCAGCCCGCGAACGACGCGATCGATATCCAGCTCGCCTCATCCGACCCGCAGACGCTCTGTTCGGATCACGCATTGGCACCGCGACCTGACCGCAACGAGCCGCTTCCGATCGTGTGGAGCGCGCGGCAGGTCTGGGATGCACGCGGCCGGATAGCCGGCGCGGTGATCGTCTTCCGGGATCCGCGCGAGTTGTCGCTCACTCCGCAGGAAATGCTGCGTACGAACCGGCTGGAAACGCTCGCCCACCTCGCGCAGGGAATCGCCGCGGATTTCAACAATCTGCTGACCACGATCCTGGGCGCCCTGTCGCAGGCGAAGGAGAACCGGGATCTCTCCCACCTGGCGAGCGCGGAGAAGGCATGCCTCGATGCCACCGGACTTTCCCGCCAGCTGCTGACCTTCTCCCGTCCAACCCAGCCTGCAGGCAGCGCGGCATGTTCCGTCGCCGAAATTGTCCATGACGCCGTCCGCCTTGCGGCGACCGGATCCCTGTCCCACATCACCCTCGATCTTCCCGATGCGCTTCCACAGATCCAGGGGGAACGCAGCGAGCTTGTTCAGGTGTTTCAGAACCTGGTGCTCAATGCCATTGACGCGCAGCCCGCAGTTCCGGCCGAGGGCGTCATCCGGTTGCGTGCCCAGTCTGTGCGGCTCGAAAGCGGCGAGGTTCCCCCGCTGCCTGCCGGCGACTACGTGCAGATCGAGGTGCAGGATAACGGCTGCGGCATCGCAGTGGAGAATCTCGAACATATTTTCGATCCCTTCTTCTCGACACGGCGCAACCGCAGCGGCCTCGGGCTCGCCACCGTACAGTCGATCGTGCACCGGCATGGCGGGCAGGTCTCGGTCAACTCGCTGCCCGGTGCCGGAGCGACCTTTACCGTCCACCTCCCCGCCGTGCCGCGCGCGGCGGAAGTGACGATCCCGCCCCTCCCAACACCGCGCTTCGGCACCGGCCGGGTGCTCTTCATGGACGACGATCCGTCCATCTGTTCCCTGGCCGCAAGCATGCTCACGAGCCTCGACTACACATTCGACCTCGTGCGGAACGGCAATGAAGCGATCGCACTGTACCGTCGTTATCTGAACGTGGGGCGCCCCTACGACGTCGTGATCATGGACATCAACGTCGTCGGCGGCATGGGAGGGGAGGACTGCTTCGCCGAACTTCTCCAACTGCATCCCGAGGTCAGGGCCATCGCCGCCACCGGCTACGACGATCCGGAGCTGCACAAGCGTTTCACCGCGATGGGATTCGCCGGCTACCTTGCCAAACCCTACCGGCTTGGGGACCTGAGCGTGGTCCTGAAATCGGTGATCGGCGATCCCCGAAACATATTCTCCGCGTAGGTTGTATCCGAGCCGCAATCACAACGGGACGCGGACTCCGCCAAGCGGTCGTGCCGGAATGTCATCCCCGCCAGGTGAAGGCGTGGCACAGCGCGACCCCCGCGGCGTCGGCTTCATCACTGGCGAGCGTCCGCCCGTGTCCCAGCAGGGCCATGACGGTGCGCGCCATCTGCTCCTTGCTGGCACGGCCCACTCCGACAACCGCCTGCTTCACCCGCAGGGGTGGATACTCGAACACTTCACGTCCGCGCAACGATGCCGCGGAAATGGCCGCTCCCCGGGCGGCACCAAGAATCTGGGCGGTCTGAAAGTTCTGGACGTAGATGGTCTGCTCCAGCGCGACATGACGGACATCGAACTCGGCAAGAAAGGCCGCCACCGCCCGATGAATCTCGCCCAGGGCAAACGCCATCGTCTGACGCGACGGCACGCGAACGGTCTCACAGCGGAGCAGCACGGGCGCCCGGCCCGGCGTGAATTCAACCATGGCCAGCCCCGTGCCGCGCAACGATGGGTCGATCCCGAGCACGAGTCCCCGAAACGGCACGCGCTGCACCGCCGCCACCGGTTCCGCCCGTCGCACCCGCGAAATGCCGTCCGCCACGGATCCTTCCCGGAGCTTTGCCGCCCACATCTCTCTCACGGTGAGGCGGGCCATCTCAGAGGAAAACCAGCTTGATCCCGGCCACTGCGGTGAGGGCGAGGGTGATGCCTTCGAACCAGCGCTGATTGATCCGGTGGGCCAGCCAGCGCCCGGCCAGCGCGCCGATGCCGACTGCCGGGGCAAGGATGAGGTTTACGGTGAAGCTGGACATGTCGATGAGACCGAGGTCCACCATGAAGGGCACTTTGAAGAGGTTGAGGAGAAAAAAATAGACGGCCGTCGTGCCCAGGTACTCCAGCTTTGGCAGCCTCAACGCCAGCAGGTAGATGGCCATCAGCGGCCCGGCCGCATTCGCAATCAGGGTCGTGAACCCCGCAACGACTCCGGTTCCCACGACCACCGGCACGGGAGGACCCTTTTCCTTCCAGCGCTCAATGATGGCGTGCGCCCGGCCTCTGCTCCACAAGTGGAGGCACAGGAGCAGGAGGATCATCGCTCCCACCAGCACGCGTGCCTGGCTGTTGTCGATGTGATCGAGAGCGAAATAACCGCCCAGCACACCGGCTCCCGCCCATGGGAAGAGCCGCACGACCTGCCTCCATTGCGTGTGCCGCCGGTAGGTGGCCACGGCAATGCAATCCCCGAAGACCAGCAGGGGCAGCACCATCCCCGTCGCCTGCTTGGTCGGCAGGACACTCGCGAAGATCGCGATGAAAAGTGTGCCGAGTCCTGGCAGACCGTTCTTTCCCATGCCGACACACATGGCGCCCAGCGTCAGGAGAATCCATTGCCATGGGGTCAGCGGTGTCATGAAGGCAATTCACGATCCGCGGAAAACCGGCCGTTGGCCACCGTGAACATCTGCCAGGGCTGGCCGTGCGAATCGGGATTCTCCGTGCCGGTCGCAATCACCTGCCAGTCGTCGGGTATTGCAGACCAGAAGCCCCTGCGACGCCGCGCGTCGAGCTCTCCCAGCACATCGTCGGCGAGGATCAGCGGTGGCGTCCCCGCATGTTCCCTGAACCAGTCCGCCTGGGCCAGGCGCAACGCCAGAACCATGCTGCGTTGCTGCCCTTCCGACGCGACTTCGCGCGCCGGGCGCCCGTCGAGGGTGAACTCAAAATCGTCACGATGGGGACCGCTCAACGTGGACCGGAACTGCACGTCACGCGCCCTCCCGGCCTCCAGCCGGGCAGCGAGCACCTCGGCACGAGTGGCGTCACAGTGCGGCGCGTACACGAACCCCACGCGTTCGGAGCTGTCCACGGTGGCGATCCTGGCATACGCCTCCTGAAAGCGCGCCGCGAGGCGGCCCAGCCCTTCCGTACGCGCGGCGATCAGGCCCGCGCCATTTACGGCGAGCGGCCGCTCGAACGCCTCGAGTTCGGCGTCGGAGGCCCCTCGCTTCAGCAACGCATTGCGATCGGCGAGCGCCCGGTGATAGCTCTGGAGCAGGCGCAGGTAGGAGGCATCGGTCGCCGCCAGGGTGAGATCCAGCCAGCGTCGGCGGCCGGCGGGGCTGCCTCGGATGAGCTGTTGGTCCTGCGACGAAAACACCACCGTGGGAAACTGTCCGAGAAAATCCCCCAAACGGATCATCTTCTCATTGTCGACCATCACCTCCCGGCTGCCGGCGCGCAACCGGATCGTCACCCGGGTGGGACCGCGCCGCGCATGATCGAGTTCGAAACCCATCGCCGCCTCCTGCTGACCGTGGGCAATCATCAGCCGGGTATCGCTGGTGCGAAACGAGCGCAATGCGGTGATGAATCCGATGGCCTCCAGCAGATTCGTTTTTCCCTGGCCGTTCAGACCGGCCACGAACTGCCGCGGGCCCTCCAGCGTCAACGATGCCGACGGGATGTTGCGAACATGCTGAAGGGTGATCCGGCGCAGGTTCATGAAACAAATCGTCGAGTGAATGGCGCGCGGTTCCGGCACGCAATGGCGGAGGCGTCTGCCGTCGTACTCACGCCCTCACTGTGGGTACTGCTGTACGATCGAGCTCCGCCGCCACCGCCGGCAACGCCTCGGCGAGGGCCTGCCAGTCCTCACGCGTCGTGGCCCAGCCCGAACTGATGCGGATGACACGCCGTACCTCGTCCGGCGAATACCGCAGGGCGGCAAGCACGTGCGAAGGCAGGTCCTTGCCCGCGGCGCAGGCCGATCCGGTTGAAACTGCAAATCCGCGTTTTTCGAGAAGGGTGACCCAGCGATGATTTTCGTGCGCCGGCATAACCAGCGAAACCGTGTTCCACAGCCGGTCGGCCTCCCCCGCCACCGTGCGCACTCCCGGCATCCGTCCGCGTACCGTCTGCTCAAATTCCTCCCGCCAACCCTGTTTTTCACTCTCGGAGATCACCTTCGAGCGTTCCGCCTCCGCCCAGGACGCGAGCATGGCGGAGATTGCGGGAAAATCCTCCGTGCCACCGCGGTGCCCGCGCTGTTGTTCCCCACCGGCCTGACCGCGAAACCCATTGTCCGCGGCCGGGTGCAGCAGAAAACCCGTGCCCTTTGGACCGCCAAACTTATGCGCGGATGCGAAAACCCAATCCGCCTCTCCAAAGCCCGCCGCAGGCAATTTGCCGATCCACTGGGTGGCGTCGCAAATGAAGCTCGCATCGTGCGAGCGGCAGGCCAGGGCGTACTCGGCCCAAGGCAGGATCACACCGGTTTCGTTGTTGGCCGCCATGATCGCCACCGCCCGGGCTGCACCGCTGCCGCCGGTACCTCCCGGCGCCAGTGCCTTCTCCAATGCCCCAGGAGGCACAATGCCGGACGCATCGACGGGCAGAAACTGCACGCGCCCGGCAAACTCCTGCGCAAACGACGCCAGCACACAGGGGTGCTCCGTGGGGTTGACCGCAACCCAGGCATCGCCCGGAAGCGTGCGCCGGAGGTGTGTCGCGATCGCATTCGCCGCCTCGGTCGCACCCGAGGTGAACACCACACGATCCGGAGCCGCACCGGTCAGGGTCGCGATCGAATGACGCGCCCCCTCAAGCCGCAGACGAATGCGCGCCGCATCGCGGGTGGGACTCGATGGATTCTGCCATGCCTCCTCCTGCGCCCGCAACCAGGCATCGCGGGCGGCCGGCACCAGCGGCGTAGTGGCATTGTGATCGAAATATCGCACGTCCGCCATCCTGTGGAAGCCATGCCCGGCTTGCAAGTGGCGCATTTCCTCGATCCGTTGCGCTACCCAGCGGTTGCCGTGGTTTGACGCCGTACCCATCGCAGCTCCACTGTGCATGCATGAAAGCACCCGTCACCGTCACCTACTTTCTCGAGATTCTCTCCTCCTGGTGCCACTACGCAGAGCCCACCTGGGTGCAGTTGAAGGCGCAGTATGCCGGCCGCGTCGATTTTCAGTGGAAGATCGCACTCATGAATCCCGGCGACTTTCCGGCATCCTCCGAACAGTGCGATTGGTATTATCGCCGGAGCGGATTGATCATGCGCACTCCCTACAAGCTCGACAGCGGCTGGGTTGAACCCGGGAGGACGGGCGGATACCCGGCGCCGGATCTCGTCGCTGAGGCCGGCAGGGATTTTCTGGATCCGGCGGACGACGGACTGCGCACCGCCCTGACCGCCGCCGCGCTTCGCCAGGGCCTGAAACTGGGCAACATGGACACCTCCATCGAGGTGGCCGCGCGTGCATATTCCCTTGATGCCAGCAAGCTCCGCGCCGCCGCCGAATCGGCTGCCGTGCGTGCCCGCGTCGACGCCAGCACGGCGGAATTTCATGCCCACCGCATCACCCAACGCCCCGCCTTCATCCTGGAAAGCGGGATCGGCGACAAGGCGGTGTTCTCCGGGCTCACCCGGTATGAGCCCCTGGCGGCCACGATCGAGGCGATGCTCGCCGACGCGGGCGCCTACGCCTCCCATGCGGCCCACTTCGGCAAACCCGCCGGGTATTGACGCCGCGGGAATCCCGGGCAAGGTTTCACCTCATGGACCCCCGCTGGCATCTTTCGCACGCGCGCGGTTATCTTGAGTTGGACATGGTGGCGGACGCCGCCGCCGAACTCGATGCGATCCCCAAGGACCGCGCGATGTCCTGCGAGGTCTTGGCGCTGCGAATCACCCTCTATCAAAGACGGGCACAATGGCCGGAACTCTCCACCGCATCCGCCGAACTGGCGCGACAGCGTCCCCAGGATGCCGGCGCTTGGGTCATCTGGGCCTATGCCACCCGTCGCGCCGACTCCCTTGAAGCCGCCGAACGCATCCTCCGCGAAGCGAAGGTGCTTCACCCCAATGAAGCCACGATCATCTTTAACCTGGGGTGTTACCATTGCCAGCGAGGAGACCTGGCGGGCGCACAGCAGTTCGTCGATCAGGCCATAGCGATGGACTCCAAGTTCCGCGAACTGGCGGCCACCGATCCGGACCTTGCGCCCTTGAGGGAAGCCCGCGGAGCCAAGCCGCCGCCCAGTCGTCCGTGACGGTCCCGCAGGCCCGCCCGCTCCAGCGGTCAGCGGATTCGCAGGAAAAAGAAGAGCCCCACCAACAACATGACGACGTTGGGAAGCAGGGCGGCGTAGATCGGAGGAAGCACATCGCGGCCACCCAAGGCATAGCTGGCCTGCACGAGCGCGAAATAGAGCACGAAAAGGCCCAGCGACTTGCTGACGCCCACCACCGGGTTCACCCGCACGCCGGACACGGCAAACGGGATCGCCAGCGCCAGGATGATCAGCGGCCCGAAGGTGTCCGCCCACACGCCATAATAACGGGTCGCATAAAGCGTGATCTTCGGATTCGCATCGAGGGCGAAGTAGTCGAGGATGCGCCTCAACTCCACGAAGGAGAGATCGCCCGGCTTCCGGTCGAAGATCAGCATGAGGGCGGGATCCTCCCGAAAGTGCGGGATGGCCTTTTCCTTGAACGCCACCGTGCGCATCATCTCGCCGGACTCGGTGTCGAACCAATCCTCGCGTCCGTCCTTGAAAATCCAATACCCGCGCTCCGGATCCCGATAGGCTTCACGCGCCGTGATCCGCGTCTTGTCGCGCCGTTCGGCGTCCAGCTCAACCACGGTCACCCCGAATCCGCGGGCCAGAAAGGGGGAGTACCGGTTCATGAACCACATGCGGTTCTCGCGCTGGTTGTCGAACGCCACGCTCTTCACCACGCCCACCCGGTCCGGCGGCACGGTTTGGGAGAGCTGCCGGTATCTCAAACGGTCGAGCATGTGGTCCGAGCGCTCGATGGACCAGGGGATGACGCTCGCATTCAGCCACCATGACACCCCGCAGAGAAGAAATCCGCTGATCCACAGGCTCCGGGTGATGTCAAAGAGTCCGATGCCCGCGGCCCGCAGGGCGATGATCTCATTGCCGCGGTGAAGCCGTCCGAGCGAATACAGCAGGGAAACCAGCAGCGAGAGCGGCAGCACCACGGAAAAAAAACGCGGCAGACGCACAAGAAAGTACTCTGCCACGTCCGCACCCGAGGCTCCCGCCTCGAGCAAATCGCGGAAGTTGTCGTAAAGTGCCTGCATCAGAACCAGTCCGAGGGTCGCCCCGAGCACGAGCCCGAAGATGACGAGCCACTCCCGCAGGATATAACGGTCCACGAGGTTCAAGCCCCCATGCAATCGCGTGTTAACCCGCAAGAAAACGAAAAAGCGTTTCGGTTTCCTGACGATGGAGACCGGGGTTTTCCACACCCGATGCGATTGCGCCTTTACGGCGGTGCGCATATGGCATGAGATTCCGCTTCCGGACTGTAACGCATGGCACTTACGCTACAGATGGATGTATACTCTCCCTACGTTCGATCCCATTCCCTTCTTCCGATTCCCTTCACGACTTCATGATTCGATTCAAATTATTCCCCGGCATCGCAGCACTTGGCGCCATCCTGCTTTCCGCGCAGGCTCAGGAGACCATCAGGATCGGTGAATTTGCCTCTCTGACCGGCAAGGAGGCGGCCTTCGGGCAGGCCTCCCACAAGGGAACCTTGCTGGCGATTGAAGCCGCCAATGCATCCGGCGGGGTCTTGGGAAAACAAATTACGCTCATCACGGAGGACAATCAGTCCAAACCCGGCGAGTCCGCCACGATCGCCAAGAAGCTGATCACGCGTGAGAAGGTGGTGGCGCTGCTCGGCGAGGTCGCTTCGAGCCGATCGCTCGAGGCCGGCGCGGTGGCGCAGCAATTCAAGATCCCCATGGTCTCCCCCGCCTCCACGAATCCAAAGGTCACGGAACTGGGGAACTACATTTTCCGGGTCTGCTTCGTCGATTCCTTCCAGGGTGCCGCCCTCGCCAAGTTCGCCCGCGAGGATTTGAAGGCGAAGAAGGTCGCGATACTCCGCTCGGTCTCGTCGGCCTATTCGGTGGGGCTCGCGAAGTACTTCAAGGATCGCTTCGTCCAGGACGGCGGCACGGTGGTGCTCGAACCGAGCTTCAGCGAGGGAGACAAGGACTTCAAGGCGCAGCTCACGGCCATCAAGGCTGCCGAGCCCGATGCGATTTTCCTGCCGGGCTATTACACGGAGGCCGCCCTGGTCTGCAAACAGGCGCGCGACATCGGCCTGACCATTCCGATTTTCGGGGGCGACGGGTGGGAGGCTCCCGCTCTGATCGGCATCGGAGGCAAGGCCGTGGAGGGAACCTATTATTCCACCCACTACTCGCCCGAAGCCCCCTCCGCCACGGTCAAGGCCTTTGTGAAGGCATACAAGGAGCGTTGGGACAATGAGGTCCCCGACGCCATGGCGGCCCTGGGTTACGACAGCGCGCTTGTGCTCATCGACGCCATCAAGCGTGCCGGCAGCACGAAACCGGCCCGGATACGCGATGCTCTCGCCACGACGAAGAATGTCGAGGGGGTCACGGGCCGGACCACGATCGACGCCAAACGCAACGCTTCCAAGCCGGCGGTGATCATCCAGGTGCGCGACGGAGCATTCCATTTCGTCAAAGGGGTCGAGCCCTGATGTCCGTACCCAGGCCGATGACCTGCATCGCGGCCGCGCCCTGCTTCACGGGCGCCCGCATTTTCCCCGGTCCCCGGTCAGGCGCGGCGGATGAGTCCGATCCGGTCCGCGGCACCTTCTCCCCAAGCGCGGACTCCCTGCCCTCCCCATTGCCAGACGCATGAGCGAATTCCTGCAGCAGCTTCTCAACGGTGTGTCCCTCGGCGCCATCTACGCGCTGATCGCGCTGGGCTACACGATGGTTTACGGCGTCCTGAGGTTCATCAACTTCGCGCACTGCGATGTCTTCATGATCGGCGCTTTCATCGGCTATTTCGCGGGGCAGCATGTCCCCCCGGACACGCTGTGGGGAGGGCTGCTCATCCTTCTCATCGCGATGGTGGGCTGCGCCATCATCGGCATGGTCATTGAGCGCCTCGCCTACCGGCCGCTCCGCGGCGCTCCCACCCTCAATGTGCTGATCACCGCCATCGGCGTGTCCTTGTTCCTCGAATACAGTGGCCAGCTCTTCCTGGGGGCCACACCGCGCAGCTTTCCGGAGATCTTTCCCTCCAACAATTTTCACGTGGGCGCACTGGTCGTCTCCAGCAACCAGCTCCTGGTGATCGGCACGGCGGTCGTCCTCATGCTCGGTCTGCAGCTGATCGTCTTCCGCACCCGCATCGGCACCGCGATGAGGGCCGTCTCGCTCAATCCCAGTGCGGCGCGTCTCGTGGGGGTGAACAACGATGTCATCATCAGTTTCACGTTCGGCCTCGGCTCCGCCCTGGCGGCCGCCGGAGGCATCCTCTACGCGATCAACTATCCGTCGATCGACCCCCTCATGGGCGTCATGCCCGGCCTCAAGGCCTTCGTCGCGGCGATTCTCGGCGGCATCGGCAACATCCCCGGCGCTGCCCTCGGAGGCCTGCTCCTCGGGACGGTCGAGACCTTCGTCGGAGGCAGCGAGTATTCAACCTACAAGGACGCCATCGCCTTCGGCATCCTGATCGTGATCCTGCTCTTCCGCCCTGCGGGCCTGCTCGGCAAGATGATGGTGGAAAAGGTCTGACACGCCATGCCGCGCGCCCACATCGCCCTGATCCTCGCGATCGCCGCCAGCATCGTCGTTGCCGCCTACGCCGACAGCCTCGATGCCTACCTGCTCGACGTGTCAATGGGCGTCGGCATCAACATCATCCTCGCGGTCTCCCTCAATCTGGTCAACGGGTACACGGGACAGTTCTCGCTCGGACACGCCGGCTTCATGGCCGTGGGAGCCTACCTTTCATCGGCAATCACGCTCAACCTCGGGCCGCGGCTCCTTGGCGAGGACGGCGGGGCCGCCTGGAGCCAGGGAGGCCTGTTCGCCCTCGCACTGATCGTCGGCGGCCTCTGTGCGGCCTTTGCGGGGCTGCTCATCGGCATCCCGTCGCTGCGCCTCAAGGGCGACTACCTTGCGCTGGTGACGCTCGGGTTCGGCGAGATCATCCGGGTCGTATTCCAGAACGTCGAATCGCTCGGCGGCGCCCTCGGTCTCTTCGGCATGCCGGCCTACACCACGTTCGCATGGACCTACGGATGCGTCGCGCTCACGATCTTCACGGTGGGCTGCCTGGTGAACAGCACCTACGGCTGCGGGTTCCGGGCCACGAATGACGACGAGATCGCCGCGGAGTCGGTGGGGCTCGACACCACGCGCTACAAGATCGTGGCCTTTGTCATCGGCGCATTCTTTGCGGGCGTCGCCGGCGGCCTGTTCGCGCATTTCAAGCTCACAATCGACCCTCGCGGGTTCGATTTCACCCGGTCGATCGAGATCGTGGTCATGGTGATTCTCGGGGGAATGGGGAACACGGTCGGCGTGATCCTGGCGGCCATCCTGCTCACGATCCTCCCCGAAGCCCTGCGGGAGGTCTCGGAATACCGCATGGTCATCTATTCCCTGCTGCTGATCTTCCTGATGATGCTCCGCCCCAACGGTATCTTCAATTTCAAATTCGGATCGCGACGCCCATGATCGCAGGGACTTCATCGTCATCGGAATTGCTCCGGCTCAATCAGGTCACCCTCCGCTTCGGTGGGCTGACGGCGGTCAACGCCATCGATCTCTCCATCCATAGGGGGGAACTGGTCGGGCTCATCGGTCCCAACGGCGCCGGCAAGACCACCGTCTTCAACCTCATCACCGGAGTGTACCAGCCGAGCGAGGGATTCGTCTCGTTCGCCGGCCGGAGTCTGGCCGGCCTGCGGGTGAATGCGATCGCCGGACGGGGCATCGGACGCACCTTCCAGAACATCCGCCTGTTCGGCGGCCTCAGCGTCCACGACAACGTGCGCGTGGCCTGCAACCTCCATCGGACAACCTCTCCCGTCCAAGGGCTGATCCGGCTGGGACGGTTCCGGCGGGACGAGGCGGCCATCCGCAAACGCACGGATGAGCTGCTGGACATCTTCAATCTCCGGAGGTTTCGCGATGCTCCGGCCAAGAGCCTTCCCTACGGGGAACAACGCCGGCTGGAGATCGTGCGCTCGCTGGCCACCCAGCCGCGGCTCCTGCTGCTTGATGAGCCGGCGGCGGGGATGAATCCCTCGGAGAAGGTCGATCTCATCCGCCTGATCGAACAGATCCACAAGCAGTTCGACCTGACAATCCTGCTCGTGGAGCACTCGATGAAGGTTGTGATGGGAGTCTGCCAACGGATCATCGTCCTCGACTATGGAATCAAGATCGCGGAGGGAACCCCCGGCGAGGTTCAGAAGGATCCCAAGGTCATTGAAGCCTACCTGGGGGAGGACCACGGCACCAGTCGCGCCCATCACTGACCCCGCGCCCACGCATCATGCTTTCCGTTGAAAATCTCACGGTCTCCTACGGTGCCATCACCGCGCTCTCCGGGGTCTCGTTCACGCTTTCCCAAGGCAGGATCGTCACACTTATCGGGGGAAACGGTGCCGGCAAGACGACAACCCTGCGCACGATCTCGGGTCTGTTGCGCCCCAAGGCGGGCAGGATCACGTTCGCGGGCGAGGACATCACCACCCTGCCCGCCCACCAGATCGTGTCACGGGGACTCTGCCACGTCCCGGAGGGGCGCATGGTCTTTTCCAACCTCACGGTCGGGGAGAATCTTTCGATGGGGGCCTATCTCATTCGCGACCGGGAACGGATCGAGCGAAGCCGTGAGTATGTCTTCTCGATCTTCCCCCGCCTGCGCGAGCGCATCAAGCAGGTGGCCGGAACGCTGTCGGGTGGCGAACAGCAGATGCTGGCCATCGGCCGGGCACTGATGAGCGAGCCGCGGCTGCTGATGCTCGACGAGCCCTCCCTCGGCATCGCCCCCCGCCTCATCGCCACGATCTTCGAGAAGATTCAGGAGATCAATCATACGCAGGGAATAACGGTTCTGCTCGTCGAACAGAACGCAAACCTCGCCCTGGAAGTTTCCCACCACGCCTACGTCCTGGAAACCGGCCGGGTGGTCATGGAAGGCGTCAGCACGACCTTGCGCAACGATCCGAAGCTCCGGGCCACCTACCTCGGTGGATAGGGCGTTTGCCCGGACCCGCTTCGGAAAAGTCATTCCTGCAGCGCACGCAAGGTCCGTTCGACTTCGGCAATGGACTTGGCGGCATGGGCGGGCCGCGGATGCAGGCTTGTGAAGGCACGCATCTGCTGATGCGGCTCCACCGTCAAATCCGCCTCCTCTTCCGGAAGCGGCCCGCCCGTGCGCCCTTCCTCGCCGAGACCGAAATGTTTGGCGGCAAAGCGATAAAATGCCTGTCGCTTGGACGGCCCGTAATCGTGCTTTTCCGAGGGAAGATGCACATTCTCCACCGAAGGACCCGAATCCATCAACCGATAGACATGACGCAGGAACGGAAACTCGCTTTCGGCCGTATGCTTGGTCCAGTCATCGCCGTCTGATACGAGCAACTGGGGACGGGGTGCGGCCAACGCCGCGACAAACACATTGCTGGCATAGTGGCTTGCGCTGCGATGAATCGGCAGCCCGCTTTCGCAGGGACAGCCACCAAAGAAATACGAGGACACCATCACGACCGGCGCACTGAGCGTCACCCGCGGATCCAATGCCGTCAGCAGGATCGTCTGCGTGCCTCCTCCGGATTCACCGCTGACGGCGACCCGGGAGGGATCGACGCCATCGAGGGACAGCAGGAAATCAAGGGCACGCATGGCGTTCCACGTCTGCAGCGTCAGCGAGAACGGTTTCTTGTGCGCTTCCTGGGTCACCTGTTCGATCGATTCACCGTAGCCCACCATCTCGATGGAAAGCACCACCGCGCCCATCCGGGCCAGCGTCGCGCAGCGCGCCTGCATCCACGGTGTGAATCGCCCCTGCCGCGCAAAATCCCCGTCCACCACGATCGGCTTGCCATGTCCGTGCAGCGAGAGCACGACCGGCAGTTTCCCCTTCGGCACCGCTGCGGGCCGATAGAGATTCCCACAAACGAAATAGCCTGGAACGGACTCGAACGCCACATTCTCGACAGAGTATCCGGCATGGCTGCGCTTGGCGCCAACGATCGGATTCAACGGCGTTCGCCGGGGAAATGGACTCAGTCCGGCGCCGGACTGAATGCTTGAGCGGGCATGGGCGGCATAGCTGTCCCAGAGTTGCCGATTCGTGAAATAGGCGCGGGCCTCGAGAAGGGTTTCCGCTCCCTGCTCCGGTGTGAGATACGGGCCGGGACACAGGGTGGGGCCATGCTGGGCCAAGGGGGGCAGATTGGCGGGCGCCCACGATTCCGCAGAACCGAAAGCGGGCAAAGCGGCCATGAAAATCAGCAAGGAGAGGGGCGATCGTTGCACGGAGTCCAATTTGCAGAATGGCGACGGAATGACAACTTCTTTGCCCGCTCCAATGAAGCGTGGGCCGATTTTCCCCTTGTCCGTTGTTGGGGCGCCCGGCACAAGGGAGCCTCGTGTGCGCCGCGAAATTCCTTTCCGCTGCAGAAATCCACGCCGCAGTCGACCGGCTCGCCCGCGCCATTTCCGAGCGGCACCGGTCTGACGGCAAAATCATCCTCCTCGGCATCGCCAACGGCGGCATCACGCTCTCCAGACGACTGGCGGCCCGCCTGAATTGGAAACATGTCGGAACCTTGGACATCTCGTTTCATCGCGACGACATCGGCCGCAATCCGATTCCCAAGGAATTCTCCCCAACGGTCATCCCGTCGGACGTGAACGGTTCGGTGGTGATGCTGGTCGATGACGTCCTGTTTTCCGGGCGAACGGTCAAGGCGGCGCTTGATGAACTCTTCGACCACGGTCGCCCCTCCAAGGTGGAGCTCGCGGTGCTCATCGATCGCGGTTGTCGCAGGCTGCCCGTCTCCGCGGATTTCGTCGGCATGACCCTGGATGTTCCCGAAAGCGAGAAGATCCACGTGCTCCTGGATCCGGCACGTCCGGCCAACGACACGGTCAGGATCACCGCCGACAAATCGTCCGCCCGCTGATTTTCCCGTCATGCCCTGGACCCGCCGCCACCTGATCACACTCGAGGAGCTGAGCCTCGGCGAAATCGAGCAAATCCACACGACCGCGACGGCCTTCAAGAAGATCCTCCGTCGCACCGTGAAGAGGGTTCCCGCCCTGCGCGGCAAGACCATCGTCAACCTGTTCCTGGAGCCGAGCACCCGCACGCGGATGGCCTTTGACATGGCAGCCAAACGGCTCAGCGCGGACGTGATTTCCCTCGATGGTTCGAGTTCGTCGACCACCAAGGGGGAAACCCTGCGGGACACCGCGCAGAACATCCAGGCACTCAACGCCGACATGATTGTCCTCCGCCATGCCGCTGCCGGATCGCCCCTCTACCTGTCGCGCATCCTCGACATTCCGGTCATCAACGCGGGTGACGGCGCCCACGAACACCCCACACAGGGGCTTCTCGACACCTTCACCATGAAGGAGCATTTCGGCAGCCTCAAGGGGCGCAAGGTGGTGATTCTGGGCGACATTCTCTTCAGCCGCGTGGCCCGCTCGAACATCCACGCGCTCGCCAAGCTGGGTGCCGTCGTCACGCTCTGCGGACCGTCCACCCTCGTGCCCCATTGGTTCACCGATCTCGGGGTGCAGGTTTCGCACGATCTGAAATCCGCCCTGGCCGACGCCGAGGTCGTCATGCTCCTGCGCATCCAGCACGAGCGTCAATCGTCCGGACACTTCCCCTCGATCGGCGAATACACCAGCAGCTTCGGTCTCAACAAGACGCGGGCATCGTGGCTGCACCCCAAGGCCATCATCATGCATCCCGGCCCGATCAACCGGGGCGTTGAGATCGACAGCGATCTGGCTGATGGAGAGCGCAGCGTCATACTCCAGCAGGTCACCAACGGCATCGCCGTGCGCATGGCCGTGCTCTATTTGTGCGCCGGCGGCCAGCCGGAATCCGTCGTTACCAGCGATTAAGCCCACCTTCCCATGCCCGCTCTCTGGATACAGAACGCCCGCGTGATCGATCCCGCCGCCAAACGTGACGCCGTCGGCGACATCTTGGTCGAAAACGGCGTCATCGTCCCTTCCCTCTCCGCGGCCAGCCGCAAGCGGGCGCGAAAGATCGACGCCACCGGACTCGTCGCCTGCCCCGGCCTGGTCGACATTCACGTCCATTTCCGCGAGCCAGGCCAGACCCACAAGGAAACCATCGCCACCGGTTCCCGCGCCGCCGCCGCCGGAGGATTCACCACCGTGGTCTGCATGCCCAACACCACGCCTCCCGCCGATAATGCGGGCACCATCCAGTTCATCAAGGATGCCGTCACCCGCGATGCCGTCGTCAAGGTCTATCCCACCGGCTGCATTACGGTCGGCATGAAAGGACAGTCTCTCGTGTCGATCGGCTCGCTCAAACGCGCCGGTGTCGTGGCGATCACCGACGACGGCGATTGCGTTCAATCAAACGAGCTCATGCGGCGTGCCCTCGAGTACGCCCGGATGTTTGACCTGCCGGTGATGGATCACTGTCAGGACGCGTCCATGACCCAGGGGGCGGTGATGAACGAAGGCGTGGTCTCCACGCGGTTGGGCCTGCGTGGCTGGCCCAATGCTGCAGAGGATCTCATCGTCGCGCGCAATGCCATCCTCTCGGAGTACACCGGCGCCCACGTGCACATGCAGCACATCTCCTCAAAGTTCTCCGTCGATATCCTGCGCCGCGCAAAATCCCGGGGAGTCAGGGTCACCGCCGAGGCGACGCCCCATCATATCGCACTCACGGATGCATCGCTCACTTCCTACGACACGAATTTCAAGATGAACCCGCCGCTGCGGACGGAGGAGGACCGGCTCGAACTCATCGCGGGACTCAAGGACGGCACGCTCGACTGCATCGCCACCGATCACGCGCCACACACCGATTACGAGAAGGACAAGGAATTCGATTACGCGCCCAACGGCATACTCGGACTGGAAACCGCCCTTGCGGTGTCGCTGGACGTCCTGGTGCGTCAGAACCGCTTCAAGCTGCCCCACGTCATCGATCTGCTGACCCGCAAACCCGCCGGCATCCTCAAGCTGCCCGCCGGCACCTTGGGCGAAGGCGCCGCCGCCGACATCTGCCTCTTCGACCCGGATGAAAGCTGGCGCTACGATTCGAAGACGGGTTTCAGCAAGTCCAGCAATTCACCGTGGAGCGGCCAGACCCTGCGCGGGCGCGTCCGCATGACGGTTGTGGACGGCAACGTGGTTCATGACGTGAAAAATCCGGCTCAGGAAAGGTAACCGCCTGATTCCATTTGGCTCTCAAGATGAGACTGAGCC
>CAZOXB010000036.1:0-21888 GCA_964583635.1 uncultured Opitutaceae bacterium
CTGATTATGCGGATTACACGATCAGGCGTACGACGAATGGCGGTGATGCCGAGATCCGGGGCATCGAACTGAGTTATCGGCAGACACTCAACTTCATCCCGAGGTTCGGAAGGCAAATGCAGGCTTTCGCCAATCTGACGAGCCAGGCGATCTTCGGGGACAATCCGCAGGATTTCTCCAGCTTTTCTCCCAGAAACATCAATGCCGGTCTCAGCTATATGAACCGAAGGTTCACGGCGAAACTCGGAGTCCAGAGCTCGAAATGGGTGCGGAGCTCCGTTGCTGCGGCGAATGCCAACAACCGTGAAGGGAGCTACAACTATATCGCACCGCTGACACGGTGGGACTTCTCAGCCCAGTACAGAATCAACAAATGGCTTTCGATCTACTACAGTGTGCGCAATCTGACATCTGAACCGCGTTTTCTTCAGATCCGCAGTCCGGACATGCCGGAGTACCTCCGCCCGCGCAATCTGCAGTTTGTTGCGGCGAATCATACGCTGGGCATCAAGGGCTCGTTTTGAAATCGAGAATGCTCGGCTTGGACGGAGGTGCCGGGCAGGACGAAGGCAGGCTTCCATCGCACATCGGGATGGAGTTTGCCCTCTGAAGATGTGACTATGGGACGTTTTCCACAGATTCTGTTATGAACGACACAAATATTCCCCATCCCATTCTCGCCACCGCCGTGGTGCCATGGACCGAAGACTATCGCTTCGACCGTGAGTGCTTCCGCCGGCAGGTGCAAACGATCGCGCGCGGGCTGACCCGCCACATCTATATCTTTGGAACCGCGGGCGAAGGCTACGCGGTGACCGACTCCCAGTTCAAGGAGATCGCGACTTCCTTCCTGGCCGTTTCCCGGGAAGAAGGCGTTACGCCGATGCTCGGCATCATTTCGATGTCGTTGCCGACGGTCATTGAACGGATTGCGTGGGGATGTGACGCGGGCTTTCGGGAGTTCCAGCTTTCGCTTCCTTCGTGGGGCGTCTTGAACGACCGTGAGCTCGACCGCTTCTTCGCGGAGACCTGCGGCCGCTTCCCGGATTGCCATTTCCACCATTATAATCTGGCACGTTCCGGCCGGGTGCTGAATGCGAACGACTATCGCCGGCTCACGTCGGCGCATCCTAACCTTGTTGCTGTCAAAGCCAGCGTTTCCGATCCGTCCATCATTCGTGACTTCATGGGATTGGCGCCGCGGCTGCAGTTCTTCTTCACCGAGCGCGGTTATGTTGAGGGACGTCGCCTGGGTGGGTGCGGCCTGCTCATTTCCCTCGCCACCGTCAATTACCAGAGAGCGAGGGAATTCGTCGCCGGCGACGACGCCACACGCACGCAGTTGCTCCCGTCGCTCATGGAAATTGTCAGACAGCTGAAGGAAGTCTGTGCCGGGCGTTTCCACATGGATGGGGCTTTCGACAAGATGCTTTATCGCGTAAGCGATCCTGATTTCCCGCTCCGGCTGCTGCCGCCCTATCACTTTGCGAGCGAGGCCGACTTCGAGGCGTTTCGCGACGGCCTGCCTGCCGAATGGAAAAGATTACGCCATTCTGATTCCACTTCGTGAGCAAGATGAGGCCAAACTCGAACCGAGAGGGCAGAGTGTGCTCCGCGCCTCGGTGGTGAGACATGGATCGGCCGGATTTTTGCTCAGTCTCTTCTTTATGGCTGCTTCGAATCATGCCCTGTCTACGACCCTTCATTAAATACCCCGCGATCCCTTTTCTCCTGTTGATCGTTGCGGCCGGTTCCCATGCCCAGCCGATCGACATCGGCGCGCGCCGGGAACTCTTCGTCGATCGCCATTTGATCGAAGAGATGCGCGGGGTGGAGTTGCGTCTGCATGCGCCCGTCAAGGCGCCGCGCGCGAAATCGCCGTTGCCGGAGAAGCACATGATGACGATCATCAAGGATGGCGATCGTTACCGTGCGTGGTATCGCAGCAATGACCCGGCTTACACCGGTCCACTTCATACGGGGCATCCGGGAGAGACCGTTCATTATGCCGAGAGTGTCGACGGACATGAATGGACGTTTCCGACGTTTCAACTGCATGAGTTCGATGGCAAGAAGGGCAACAATGTCATTCTGGCGAACCTGCCGCCCTACCTGACCAACTTCATGCCGTTTCTCGACACCCGTCCCGGAGTCGATCCGGCGGAGCGGTACAAGGCCGTGGCTGGTTATCCCGGGGGCGGCAACAAACTGGGGCTGAAGAAAAGCGGCATCGGCCTGTTCGGTTTCGTTTCTCCGGACGGGATCACCTGGACAAAGAAAGACGAGATCATCCCTTATCGGCCGGAGTGGCGCCACGCCTTCGATTCGCCGAACGTCGCGTTCTGGTCCGAGGCGGAGCAACGCTATGTCTGCTATTTTCGCACCTGGACGGAGCCCGGTCGGCTGCGCAGCATCAGCCGGGCGACATCTCCGGATTTCGTCAAATGGAGCGATCCGGTGGACATGCATCCGAACCGCCCCGGCGAGCACCTTTACACCAGCGGGACGCATCCCTACGTGCGCGCTCCGCATATCTACCTTGCCCTGCCGACACGTTTCGTGCCGCTGGTGAAAGATTCGGCGGACACGGTGCAGGACAACGTGACTGATATCCTGTTCATGACGACCCGGGCGGGTTCGACGCATTACGACCGGACGTTTCTCGAACCCTTCATCCGTCCGGGGCTCGATCCCAAACGATGGGCGAATCGCGCCAACTATACTGCGATGAACGTCGTGCAGACCGCACCTGATGAATTGTCCATCTATCATCGCAGTGGAGATCGCTATGTATTGCGGGTCGACGGGTTTGCCTCCGCTCACGCGGGGGTGGAGCAGGCGGAGGTGCTCACCAAGCTGCTGACGTTTTCAGGAGCGCAACTGCAGCTCAATTTTTCAGCCTCGGCGATCGGCAGTGTGCGGGTGGATGTCCTCTCTCCTTCAGGGGAGATCCTGGCCGCCAGTGAGAAAGTCACGGGAGATGCCATCGACCTTCGGGTGAAATGGCGCGCCGGAACGGATCTGGCAAAATTCGCCAAGAAGCCGGTGCGGTTGAGGTTCACACTTCAGGATGTGGACCTGTATGCGTTTCGATTTTCCCCTTGAAAGTTTCACGCGAAGTCGCGAAGGCGCGAAGAAGATGCCTGGTCCGGCCTTTTCCCATTCCGTGTACTCTACTGGTCAAAACTCCGAAGATTAACCACAGAGTGCACGGAACACACGGAGTGCAGAAAGACCAGAAGGGTGAACCACAGATTGCACAGATGAATACCGGATTCGATCCTCAGGCGTCCACCCTTTCACTCCTCACTCTTCCCTTGACACCCCCAAATTATGATCCTGTCTCACCTCCCCACTCGGCTTGCCCAGGCTCTTCTGATCTGTGGGTTCCTTTTCGGCCCGCTTTTGGGACAGGCGCCCCTCGGCAGCCGACTCACGTTTTATGAACGGTTTGTGGCCATCGACAGCGCTTGCGCGTGGCCCAATCTCAGCCTGTTGCCGGACGGAAAAATTGCCGCGATCATCTGGCCTTACACGAATCATGGTGTCACCGAAGGGTCGGCCGAGTGCTGGTTGAGCGACGACGGAGGTTTGACCTGGGCAAAGACGGGGAGGCCGGTGCCGCACGCGCCGGGCACCAACCGGATGAACGTAGCGGCCGGAGCCGTGGGTGACAGGCTGATTGCGCTGGTAGGCGGCTGGAGCCAGCGGCGCCCGTATGAGCGAGGGAAGAGCTTGAGTTCGGAGGGCGCGCAGGAGCGGGCGCGGGTGGGAGCGGTCACTCTCTCGCCGATCCCCGCGATTTCGGCGGATGCGGGCGCGACCTGGACTCGTTTCCCTGATTCCGATTTCCCGAAACGTCCGGGGGACAAGGGCCTCGTGCCTTACGGGCGAGTGGCGAAATTGGCCGATGGCGAGATTGGGGTCTGTCTTTACGGGGACGGAGTGTATTTTTTCACCAGCCGGGATGACGGTAAAACCTGGTCGCGACGCGGAACGATCGTGGCGGAGCCGACCACGCATAATGAGACCACCTGGGTGCGGTTGGTCGGCGGCGACCTCTATGCGGCCGCGAGGACTTATGGCGATCAGCGGCTGCAAGGCTATCGTTCCCAGGATGGTGGCCGCACCTGGAAACGCGAGGGCGCCCTGACGATGCCCCTGCAAATCCCGGGCGATCTGCTCAAACTGGAAGACGGGCGGGTTTTGCTTTCCTACGGCGCGAGGAATCGCGGGCTCTACGGAATCTGGGTGCAGATGGGCGACCCGAAACTGAAAGCCTGGTCCGCGCCCCTGCTGCTGGTCGATCTCGAGGGGTCGTCGGAATTCCAGCATTCGCCGGCGCCTCCCGGCGATGGCGGGTATCCCTCCACGGTGCAGCTGGCGGACGGGACCTTTGTCACCGCCTACTACAGTCGTGGCGTACCGGCGCATCAGCGCTATCATGTCGGGGTGGTCCGGTGGCGTCTGCCCAAGAACGGACTGCCGATACTCGAAGTCCCGGAACGATGAAAATTGCCGTGATTGGAGGCGGGCTCGTCGGCTTGGCGACCGCCCACAAACTGCAGCAGGCAAGTCCCTCGGCGGGGATCGTTGTCCTCGAAAAGGAGGCGGGTTTTGGCCGGCACCAGAGCACGCACAACAGCGGGGTGCTGCATGCCGGGCTCTATTACAAGCCCGGTTCGCTGAAGGCGAGACTGGCGGTCGAGGGGATTCGCGAGATGACCGCATACTGTCGGGCCCAAGGGGTTGCTCATGAGATCTGCGGCAAGGTGGTCGTGGCGGTCTCGGACCACGAGGTTGTCCGTTTGCGTGCCCTGCAGGAGCGCGCGGTTGCGAATGGCCTGCAAGGGGTGCGCTGGCTGTCCTCCGACGAATTGAAGGAACGGGAACCGCATGCGGCCGGTATTGCGGCACTGCTGGTTCCGGAGGAGGGGATTGTGGATTACGCCGCGGTGGTCGACAGGCTGGTGGCGGCAATCGCTGCGGCGGGAGGCGAGTTGTTGACCGCGGCCCGGGTGACCGCGCTGGAACGTGACGGCAGACAATGGCGCATCGTGCATGCCCGCGGTGAGACAAAGGCCGATTTCGTGGTGAACTGCGCCGGATTGTACTGTGATCGCGTGAGCGCGTTGGCGGGCGAAGAGCGCAGCACGCGCATCGTGCCATTCCGGGGCGAGTATTTTGAGTTGCGGCCGGAGCGGCGGCATCTCGTCAAGCATCTGATCTACCCGGTTCCTGACCCGCAGTTTCCCTTCCTTGGTGTGCATTTCACGCGGATGATCGGCGGAGGGATCGAGGCGGGACCCAACGCCGTCCTGGCCGGCGCGCGGGAAGGCTACCGCAAGACGGATCTCCATCCTGGCGAACTCCTCGACGCGCTCACCTTCCCCGGCCTGTGGCGATTCATTCGAAAGCACGGCCCGATGTGTTTCGCTGAAGTGCGGCGGTCGTTCAGCAAGGAACTCTTTTGCGCGTCGTTGCAACGCCTCGTGCCCGCAGTGAGGAAGGAGGACCTGTCACCCGGTGGAGCGGGCGTGCGGGCTCAGGCGATGATGGCTTCGGGTGAACTCGTCCAGGACTTCGCCTTGATCGAACGGGCGGATGCGCTGCATGTGTTGAACGCGCCGAGTCCCGCCGCCACGGCCAGTCTTGCCATTGGCGGCGAGATCGCGCGACGCATCCTGAGGCATTCCGTCTGATCACCGGCGCGCAACCGGGGGTTTGGGGCGGGCGATCAGGGTGTGATCCACGGACGATCGTAGTGGCAGGCAACCGTGTGCCCGGCCGCATCGGGTGCGGGACGCAGCACTGGTGTCTCCCGTTTGCAGCGTTCGGTGGCGAAGGGGCAGCGCGTGTGGAAGGCGCATCCACTGGGCGGGGTGATCGGCGAGGGGACGTCGCCCGTCAGGACGATGCGTTCGCTCCGACGCCGCGGATCCGGCTGGGGGATCGCGGAGAGGAGGGCGCGCGTGTAGGGGTGACGGGGGTCACGGTAGATCTCCTCGGATCCGGCCAACTCGACGATCCGGCCCAGATACATGATGGCGATGCGATCGGAGACGTGCTTCACCACCGCCAGATTGTGGGCGATGAAGAGGTAGCTCAGCCCCATTTCCCGCTGCAGATCAAGCAGGAGGTTGAGCACCTGGCTCTGGATGGAGACATCGAGCGCGGAGACGGGCTCGTCGCAGACGATCACCCGCGGCTCGAGGGCGATGGCGCGGGCGATGCCGATGCGCTGGCGCTGGCCGCCGGAAAATTCGAAGGGATAGCGATCCGCGGCACTGCCCGGCAGGCCCACCTTGGCGAGGAGTTCGCCCACCTTCCGGCGACGGAACGCAGCGTCTCCGATCCGGTGGATGATGAAGGGCTCCGCCAGTATCTGCCCGACGGTGTGCCTTGCGTTGAGCGACTCCACCGGATCCTGAAAAATCATCTGCAGGTGCCGCCGGTGTGGCTTCAGACGACGAGCTGAAAGGGCGGAAAGCATCTGCCCCTCAAAACGGATTGTTCCCTCGGTCGGCTGGTGCAGGCGAACGATGCACTTGCCGAGGGTCGATTTCCCGCAACCGGACTCGCCCACCAGCCCGATTGTCTCACCCGGCATCACCTGGAACGAAACGCCGTCGACGGCGCGCACGGCGCGACGACTCCTGGCAAAGAGGCCTTCCTTGAGCGGAAAATGCATCTTGAGGTTCTCAACCTCGATCAGCGGCAAGGTCATGATGAAATCGCAAACGGAGGAAGGTCGCGCCAGCGGTGACAGGCGACATCATGCCCGGGAGCAACCTGCTCCATGGGGGGCTGGCGGGCGCACGCATCGACACGGTAGGGGCAGCGGTTTTGAAATCGGCAACCTGTCGGAAGATCGGCAAGAGCGGGCACCATCCCCTCGATCACATTGAGACGGCTCTTGGGGTGGGTGGTGAGCCGCGGGATCGAGTTCAGGAGACCGCGGGTGTAGGGATGGGACGGCGCAGCGAAGACCGCCTCGACGGGACCGGACTCCGCGATGCGGCCCGCGTACATCACGACCACGTCATTGCACATTTCGGCAATCACCCCGAGGTCGTGGGTGATCAACACGATCGCCATGCCCATTTCCGCCTGCAGCGACCGCATCAGCTCGAGGATCTGGGCCTGGATGGTGACGTCGAGTGCGGTGGTGGGCTCATCGGCGATGACCACCGACGGATTGCAGGCGAGGGCAATTGCGATCACGACCCGCTGTCGCATGCCGCCGGAAAGCTGATGCGGGAATTCGGAAACGCGCAGTTCGGGGGCGGGAATGCCCACCTTGCGGAGCATATCCACGGAAAGCTGCAAGGCCTCCTGCCGGTCCTTCGTGCGGTGCAGCAGGAAGACCTCCGACAACTGCCGCCCGATCGTGTGCACGGGATTCAGCGCGGTCATCGGCTCCTGAAAGATCATGCCGATGCGGCCGCCACGAATCGACCGCATCTCTCCGGTGGAGACGGTCGCGAGATTCCGCCCATCAAAGAGAATTTCCCCGCTCCTGATCCTGCCCATGGGCTGGGGGAGCAGCCGCATGACGGAGAGTGCGGTCACGCTCTTGCCGCAGCCGGATTCGCCGACGATGCCCAGGGTGCGGCCGCGATGAACCGTGAAGCTGACGCCGTCGACGGCGGTGAGAACACCGTTGTCCGTGTCGAAGGTCGTGACCAGATTCCTGACCTCCAGGACGACGTCGTCGGAGGGTGCGGCGGGAGAAGGAGGAGCGGCGTGCAAGACGGAGACCGGAAGGCTAGTCCTTGAACTGATCGTGGATCAGTGTTTCGTTGGGAAAGGTCCTGCCCGAACGGCGTGCCTCCTGGACTGCCTTCTTTTCATCCTGATCGATCCAGTGGAGGAAGAATTCCTCGGGGTTGCGGCTCTGGGACACATTGAACCCCTCGGGCCATTTGATATAGCGGGCATAGCCAGTCCGGTAGAACGGGATGGCCCAGCCGTTCACCCATGCGGCGTCATCATAAATGATCTGTTCGATCTCCGCCCCAAGGCGCTTGATTTCCTCCATGGTGCTGGCGCGATCGTAGGCCTCGATCAGACGGTCCAATTCGGGGATGAAAGTCATGGTCATGTTGTTGGTCTGAACCCGCACCTTCTGCGGCGAAGGGTTTGGACGGCCCAGTGCATACTGGGTCACGGGCTTGCCGGAGGCGTCAAGGTAGGCGTCCTCGTAGGCGTTTGATCCGTGGTACATCTCCCAGTAGCGCGGATAGGCCTCCACCGAGCGGGAGAGCGCGACCAAGGCGATGTCGTGGTTTTTCTCCTGTACCTTTTTCCAGCCCGTGGTGCTGTCCAGGACCTCAAGATTAAACTCAAGACCGGCCTTGATGGCCTCCTGTTTGAGAATTGGCAGGAGATCCCGGATGGACGGGCTGTAGATGGTCAGCGTGAACGAGAGCCGCTGGCCGGACGCATTCTGCAGGACGCCGTCGTTGCCCTGGGTGGTGAAGCCGGCCTTGGCGAAGTACTCGCGGGCGAGCGCCGGATTGAAGGGGCGGGCGTGGAGGGTGGGATGGGTGCGATACGGGTAGCCGTCGGAACGCGTCTGCATCACCACCGCGTCCCCGCGGAAGAACTGCGAACACACGAGCTGGAAGTTCGACGCGTACTGGATGCCGATGCGGACATTGAGGTCGTTCAGGAGGGGTTTGTGGCGGTTGATCCAGAGACCCCAGTCCGGCCGGGGTATCTGGTTGAAGAACTTGCTCCGCAGGACGTAGCCGGCCTTCACGGCCGGGGCGTTTTCCGAGACGGTTTCATACCAGTATTTCGGCAGGGACAGCCCGAACATGTCGATGTCTCCGCGCAGGAAGGCTTCGGCCGTCTTGTCCGGATCGCGGATCACCTCAAGGCGGTAGCGGTCGGGATTGAAGCGTCCCCGGTAGAATTTCTTGTCCTTTGCCCACCAGTCCTGGACCCGGGTGAGGGTGATCGAACGCCCTTTGTCGATGTCCTTTTCCTGGATGATGTAGGCGCCGCTGTTGGGCAGGCTGCGCCATTGGTAGCGCTCCAGCCATCCCGGGCCGAAGTGTTTGTAGGCATGCCTCGGATACAGCGCAAAATTGCTGTAGGCGCTCACCATGTCGGGCTTTTTCTCGGCGACAACCAGCGCAAAGGTGAGTTTGTCGTAGATGATGAGCGACTCGTACTTGGTGGTGTAGAAATTGTTGTACCATGGCTCCCCCAGATGCGGGCTGCGCATGTAGTAGAAGAAGAAGACCACGTCGTCCGTGGTGATCGCTTTGCCGTCGGACCAGCGGGCGTCGGGATCCATCCGGTAATAGATGGTCTTGGCGGACGGATCGACCGCCCAGGACTTGGCGACTCCGGGAAAAACCCGGCCGGGGACGTTGGGATGATCCTGGACCATGCGCACCGCCACGTAGTCGAGCATGTATTGACGGATTCCGCCCGTGGCCTCGGGGCCGATGGTCCGCAGGGTCCTCGGGAAATCCTGGATGAAGGAGTTGAACGTGCCCCCCTTCTTCGCGTGGGGGTCGGCAAACTCCGGCAGGTCGGAGCCGTCCTCCCAGGCCAGGCTCGGCGGAAGATCGGCGGCGGTCTTGAAGACGAAGAAGTCCGGCTGTTCCTTGAGCGTTTTGGCGAGATCGGCTTCCATGTCCGGCGCACCGGCCTCGGCGGATCCGCCGGCGTTGCTGTCGGTGGCGGGCGTCTTCTTCCCGCAGCCCGCCGTGAACAGGGCGACTGCCAGGAGCAGGAGTCCGAAGCCGGAACGGAGGTGCAGGGAGGTGGGAGCGGCAGTCTTCATTGGTAGGTGGTGAACTTCTTGGGATCGAACGCCTCGCGGACGGCTTCCCCGATGAACGTGACCAGGACGAGCACAACCACGAGCGCGGTGAAGGCGGAAAGCACGATCCAGGGAGAGTTGAGATTGGAGGTCCCCTGGCGCAGCAGTTCCCCCCAACTCGGGGTGGGCGGCGGCAGCCCAAAGCCGAGGAAATCGAGGGCGGTCAGGGAGCTGATTGCCGCGGAGACCGTGAACGGGACGAAGGTCACCACGGTGGACAGGGTGTTGGGCAAGACGTGGTTGAATATGATCCGGCCGCTGCCGGCGCCGAGCACCTGGGCCGCATGCACATAGTCGCGGGCCTTTTCCCGATAGGTCCCGGAGCGCATGTAGTAGGTCATGCCGGTCCAGGAGAACATCACCACGATGGCCAAGAGCACCCACAGGCTCATGCCGATCGCGGGTGGCACGACCGAGGAGACGATGATCACCACAAAGAGAAACGGGATGTTCGACCAGACTTCGATCAAACGCTGCACGAGCAGATCGAACCAACCTCCAAAGTATCCCATCAGGCAGCCCAGCACGATGCCGATCAGGTACGTGAGAAGCATGAAACAGAAGGAAAAGGCGAGGGCGTTGCGGAACCCGTAGATGAGGCGGGCGAGAATGTCCCGATTGATCTGGTCGGTTCCCAGGTAGTGTTTCTTGCCGAAGTCCGGCGGACGCGGCTTGAAGATGTCGCCCGCATAACAGTTTTCAGTCGGGCTGTAGGGGACCAGCGGAAGGATGACCCGGTTGTCGGTCCCCGCAAAGCGGTCCTGCAGGCGGCGGTACTCCACCTCATAGTCGTAATCCAAACCAAATTCCCGGCCGGTGTGGATCGCTCCATAAGTGGGGAAGTGCCAGGTGCCCTTGTACCGGACCGCGAGGGCCCGGTTGTTGACGAAGAGCTCGGCCAAGAGGGAGAAAATGATCAGGCTGCCCAGAATGAGAAAGGCGATGTATCCCCGGCGGATTTCCCTGAACCGTCGCAGCTTCCGCCGCGTGAGTGGATTGAGCCTGAAGCGGAGCGCCATGAGTACGACCTATTTGAAGCGGACGCGCGGATCCACGAGGGCGACGAGCACGTCGGAAACGATGTTTCCCAGGAGGAGCAGGAACGAGGAGATCAGCAGCACGCCCATCACCGTGGGATAGTCACGATCCACGACGGAGGTGTATCCGAGGAGGCCCATGCCATTGATGTCGAAGATGAATTCGATCAGGAACGATCCCGTTACCAAGCCCGTGAATTGATGTCCGAAATGGGTCGCAATCGGTATCAGGGAATTGCGCAGGGCATGTTTGACGACGGCCGTGCGGAAGGAGACACCCTTGGCCACGGCGGTCCGGATGAAGTCCGCGGCCAG
Source organism: uncultured Opitutaceae bacterium (assembly GCA_964583635.1). GTDB lineage: Bacteria > Verrucomicrobiota > Verrucomicrobiia > Opitutales > Opitutaceae > UBA6669. Next base: position 11,194 of record CAZOXB010000036.1, read on the forward strand.
GTTGTCCATCAGGTGGTTCTTCATCAGCAGGGTGACGAGGGCAAAGCTTCCCACGATGTAACAGAAGAGAGGGAGGGCCGCATGATGGGCGAAGTCACCGATCTTTTCAAAGAAGGACAGGTCCTCGAAATCGCGGCTGACAAACCCGCCCATGGGGAACCAGCCGCGTCTTGCTGCGAGATATACGACCAGGATGGCTCCCAGCGCATAGCCCGGGATGGCATAACCGATGAACACCAACGCCGACGTGGCATTGTCGATCAACGTCCGGTGCTTGATCGCCTTCAACACGCCGAGCGGAATGCAGACCGCGTAGACCAGCACCATGGTGATGAGACCATAGGTGAGCGAAACGGGGATTCGATCCAGGATGATGCCCAGGACGGGTTCACTGTACCGATAAGACATCCCGAGATCGCCGGTCACCACCTTCTTCAGCCAGGTAAAGTAGGCAACAAGAGGTGGCTGATCGAAGCCGTAATAGGCTTTCAGTTGGTTCAGCTGATCCTCCGAGATCGCTCCCCGGCCGGTATCGGCGCGACCGCCACCACCGGCGGATTCCGCCGTCTGCGATTCCATGATGGCCCGTTCGATCGGTCCACCCGGAACCACGCGAGTGATGAGGAACACAAGCAGGGTGATCCCGAGAAGAGTGGGGGGGATCAGAAGGAAGCGACGGAGGAAATAGTCCCGCATGCGAAGCTGCAGAGTGCAGAGGCTGGGTCCCTAAGGCCGCGCAAATTCCGCACCGGTGCAAGCGTTGAACCAGAAATTTCGCTCGTTTGCCGCCGTCGTTGCTCCAAGATGACAGCGAGAGACCCGTGACAAAGACCCAACCGATGCAGTCTGCCGCGCGGATCGCGGGAGGAGCGACGCTCCATTCTGGCGAATACGATGATTGCCCGGCCTCATCTCCATGGAACCTTCCCGCTTGCCTTCTGACTATCCCTCAATGGAATTGTCATTCGCTATGAAATAACAATAAGAGCGTGCGGCGCCCCGGATTTCCCTTTAGCATTTACTTTCAAAATTGGGATAACTTACAAGAATTGAACCATGGCAGATTTAGTCCCGAACCGGGAGCAGGCACCCGGCAAAGAGGAGATGACTCCGAAGCCGTTCACATCTGAAGACGAGGTCGCCTTGCGCGAATCGTTGAAGCGGTGTTCGCCTGTCACGGTTGAAGCGGCCGTTCACTATCGGCGCACGCGGGACACGATTCATTTGCCGACGATTGTCATTGGTGTCATTGAGCGTTTCGTCGAGTCGGATTTGCGTCCCAAGTTGAAGGAGGGCGATGATGATCTTCGTCTGGTGGAGGATTTGGCGGTCGATTCGCTGACCATGATGGAAATCGTCATGCTTGTGGAAGAAGTGCTCCAGATGCAGACGAATAACGACGAGCTGCGGGCGCTGCGAACCGTCGGGGATGTCAAACTGTTCATCGACTGCAAGGTGAAGGGGCTGCCGTTGCCCAAGCCGGCAAAATTTGTTCCGCTGGAGCAGATCGCCAGCGTGATGCCCGTGCAACCGCCGTTCCTGTTTGTGAATGAGGCGCAGGTGGCCACCCATTCCGCGCAGGGGAAATACAAGCTCACGGGACAGGAGTTTTTCCTTCAGGGGCATTTCAAGAACAATCCCATCCTGCCGGCTTCGATCATGCTCGAGGCCTTGGGGCAGCTCGCCGTGTTGTTCCTGCTCGAAGGTCCCGCAATCGAGGAAGGCAGGACGGTGGATCCTGCCAGGATCTTTTTCACCAGTTGCGAAGGCGTGCGCTGTCACCGGATGTGCCGCCCGGGGGACGTGCTGACGCTGTCCGTGAAATCGAAGCGACTCAAGGCTCCCTTTGCCACCTTCGAAGGCTCGATCCGCGTGGGGCAGGAAAAAGCGGCGATCGTCGAGGAAATCACGCTGACCTTCGCCTTTGCCGAGCCCGCAGCCCAGCCGGTTGGGGCTGCTGCCGAAACGGAGGCAACGCCGGCCGCGCCGGTCAAACTTGCTCCTGAACCGGCCGCGCCTCCGCTGGCTGCGGCCATTCGCGCGTAGGATCGTCGTTTGGCCGCAGTGCTGCGGCGAAACGCACCCGCCTGTGCGTCGCCATTTCTCATGCCCAAGGTCTTCATCACCGGTCTCGGGTTCATCACCAGCATTGGCAACGAACGCTCCGAGGTTACGCAGTCGCTGAAGGACCTGCGTCATGGCATGGTGGTATACCCGCCATTCCAGCGCCCCGACCTGCCCGTCAAGGTCGCGGCTCCCGTCAAGGGGTTCAACGTGGAGTCGACCGACCCCGAGGACTGGACCTTTCCGCCCGGATACCGGATCAAGCGGGAAGTGCTGCGGGGCCTCGGCCCGAATTCACTCTATGCCTACTGCGCCATGCAGCAGGCCATCACCGATGCGAAGCTGACCGATGCGGATGTCTCGAATGATCAGACCGGACTGTATGCGGCTTCTGCCGGTTCGCCCGGCCTGCTCTACCGCCTGCTCACCCAGATGCACGCCCAGGGGGTGATGCGCTGTCCGCCGCTTGGGATTGTGGCCGCGATTGCGGGTACCGTGCAGTTCAATCTGGTTGCGCATTTCAAGATCAAGGGGGCCTCAACCGGATTCTCATCCGCCTGCGCCTCCTCCTCCCATGCGATGGGTTTCGCCTACGACGAGATCGCATGGGGACGTCAGTCACGCATGTTTGTGATTGGTGCGGAAGACGGGAATTACGAGACCATCGCACCCTTTGCCGGCATGCGCGCGCTGTCCCTCAGCAGCGACCCCGCCACCGCTTCGCGCCCGTTCGATGTTGCGCGCGATGGCTTTGTCGGCACGGGCGGCGGGGTTGTGCTCGTGCTCGAGAGCGAGGCGGAGGTGACGCGACGCGGGGTGACTCCGTATTGCGAGGTGGCGGGCTGGGGTCAGGCCTCGGATGGGCACAACGTCGCGATTTCCCATCCGGAAGGAGCGGGCTTGCGGCGGGCCATGGAACTCGCCCTCAGACATGCCGGGGTGGTTGCCGACGAGATCGATTATGTGAATGCCCACGCGACATCGACGCCGATTGGCGACGTCTCCGAGGTGAAGGCGCTCCGGGCGGTGCTCGGCGCGGCTGCCCCCAGGACAGCCGTCAGCAGCACCAAGGCCATTACCGGGCACGGTCTTTCCCTGGCGGGTGCGATGGAAAGCGCTTTCTGCGCGCTGGCCATCAAGGACGGCTTCATGCCCGGATCGGCGCATATCACGCGGGTCGATCCGGAATGTGAAGGAATTCACATCCTGCGCGCGACGGAGTTTGTGCAGCCGCACGTCGTGCTGAACAACAGCAGCGGATTTGGCGGCGCCAACGTCTGCGTGGTGCTCCGGCGGGCGTGAAAGGATCCCTTCCTGCCTCCTCGCAGCCATCGTCGCCGTCGCGGCTGGCGTTGCGATTTCCCACCGCGTTCGTCAGTGGAGCGAGCGGCGGGATCGGCCTTGCCGTCGCGGAACGTTTCCTTCGGGCGGGAATCCGGGTCTGGGGCACCGCGCGTGACGTGTCACGTCTGCTCCCGCTCTCCCGGCATCCGGGCTTTTCAGCGGTTGCGCTCGATCTGGCGGATGGTGATGCGGCGGAGAAGGCGTTTCTCGCCGCCGCCGCCGATGCGGGCGGAGCTTTCGATCTCCTGGTCAACAACGCGGGCTACGGATGCTTTTCGCCGTTTGCGACGGCTGATTTTGCCGTCTGGTCCGCGCAGATCCAAGCCATGGTGACGACCCATCTCCGGCTGGCGCACCTGGCGGTCCGGCGGCTTCAGGAACGCCAGCCGTTGCGGGGAGGGATCGTGAACGTATCTTCGCTGGCCGCAGAGTTGCCGATACCGTTCATGAGTGGGTACAACGTGGCCAAGGCGGCGCTATCCGCATTCAGCGAGAGTTTGATCTTTGAAATGCGCGGCACCGATGTCATCGTCATCGATTTTCGTCCCGGTGATTATCGCACAGCCTTCAATCAGCCCATGTCCGCCACGGCGCAGTCACTCCAACAACGACCCTTGCCCGAGGTCTGGCGCCGGCTGGAGCACAACGTGAACACGGCCCCCCTGCCGGTGCGCGCCGCCCGTGACTTGGAACGCGCCCTGCTGAAGGGCAGAAGCGGCACGGTGCGGTCGGGTTCATTGTTTCAGGCGGTCATTGCCCCGCTGGCGGCGCGACTGGCACCCCTGGCGCTGAAGCGGGCGGTGATCGCCCGGTATTTTGGAGTGCCCTGAACAGTGGACCGGGTCCGCATCCTCATCCTCACCTCCAGCACCGGCGGAGGCCACGACGTCCGGGCGGAGGCGATGGCGCAATGGTGCTTTCAGCTCTATCGTCACGACGTCGACGTGCGCATTGAGCAGATGCTGGAAAGATCGTCGGTCGTGAACCGCGGCGGGGTGAATCTCTACAACTGGATCCAGCGGAGCATGCCCATGCTCCATGGCATCTACTACGCGTTCATCGAACTCCTTGCGATCCTCAACCGGCGCACGGTGACCATCGGCCGCGGCTATTACCTCAGGGTGCTCGAGGAGTATCGCCCCCATCTCATCTTCAGCGTGCACGACTGCCTGAACCGGGGATACTTCCAGCTCGCGCGGAAGGCGCTGGGTGCGGACAAGGTGCGCTGCGTGACCTACTGCGGCGAGTTTTCCGGCGGCTGGGGTTATTCGGTCAACTGGATCGAGCCCACGGCGGACCTCTATTTTTCCCGCACCCCCACGGCGCGTGATTACGCGGTGCGCAAGGGCATGCCGGCGGAACGCTGCCGCGTGCGCGGGCATCTCATGCGCCTGCGTTCCCACCTCGAGGTCCTGCCGCCCGGGACGCGTGCGCCGTTTCTCACGAAACGACTCGGTTTGAAGCCCGGACTCTTCACGCTCTTCCTCGCGACAGGAGGCAACGGTGCGAACAACCATTTCTCCCTGCTCCCGCTGCTCCTTCCCTTCGCGCAGTCCGTGCAGGTCATCGTGATTTGCGGCAAGGACAAGGAGACGTTCCACCAGGTGATGCACTGGCGCTCCAACCATCCCGCACTCAACCTGTTTGTCGAAGGATACTCGGACCAGGTGCATCTGCTGCTGCAGGTCAGTGATGCGATCCTCACCCGCGGAGGCACAACGACCTGCGCCATGGCGCTCCATTTCAGGTGTCCGATCCTCTTCAATGCCTTCGGCGGCATCATGCCCCAGGAGAACCTCACCTGGAAATTCTTCCGCAACGGGGCGGGCTCGGAGAAGATCGAGTCGGCGGAGGATTTTGTCAGGATCATGCGGGCCTGGGTGTCGGATCGTAATCGTTACGAACGCTACCGGGAAAAATTCCTGTCATTGCGCTACGACGAGGACCCGACCTTGCTGATCGATGAGGTGGTATCCCTGGCGAGCGCCACCGCGGGCATGCCGGTGACGCGTCAGCCGTTTCCTCCCGCCAATGGCGACGGGCGGATGGGCAAATCGTAGCGACAATCCACCGTGGCTCCGCATCCGTTCACGATCGCCTACCTCTTCACGACGTTTCCGAAATCGACCGAGACGTTCCTGCAGCGCGAGATTCTTGCGATGCAGCGGCTCGGCGTGAACCTGCATGTCCATTCGCTGTTTGGCGGCGGGGGCGACTTCCACGGTATTCCCATCCGACGCTTCAACCTCTGGCGTCTGCTGACCTTGGTTTGGATCATTCCGTGGTTCGCGGTCGTGCGTTGGGACGTGATGGCCATTCTTCTTCGAGGACTCTTTACCCGGCGGGCGCCTTCCTGGATCAATTTTTGGGAGAACATGCTGGGGGCCGGTTTCGCCGGTGTATCGGCACGGGAGTTCAGCCGGCTTCGCCCCGATCTGATCCATGCGGCATGGGCAGGCGGGCCGGCCACCGCGGCCTGGATCCTGTCCCGGCTGACCGGTCAACGTTTCAGTGCCGCGGCTCATGCGTATGACATTTACGAGCACGGCGGCGACTGGTGGCTTCTCGAAAAACTGAGGGATGCCGCCTTCGTGCACACCTCAACGGAGATGGCACGGGCCACGCTGGCGGCGCGGGGTCTTCCCTTGGAGACCATCCGGCTGATCCGCCGCGGGCTCACGTCATTTCCCGAACTCAAACTGCTGCGTACTCCGCGGAGCCCCCTGCGCATCGTCTGTATCGCACGGTTAGTGGAAAAAAAGGGGATCGCACGTCAACTGGAGTTCTACGCGGCCCTGCAGGATGCGGGCGCGGCATTTGAAGTCCGCATTCTCGGAGACGGCCCGCTGGGGGAATCGCTGAAGGCAAAGTGCCGGGCGCTTCATTTGGACGGCTGCGTTTGCTTTCAAGGTCATCGCCCGCAGTCCGGCGTTGCTGAGGAGCTTGCCTGGGCGGATGTCCTGGTGCACACGGGCATGGTTTCGGCGAGCGGGGACCGCGACGGCCTGCCAAACGTCATTCCGGAGGCCATGGCGGCGGGGGTTGTCGTGGTCACGTCGCCGGCGGCGGCCACGACGGAGGCCATCGTCCACCGGCAGACGGGGCTCGTCGTGCCGATGGAGGCGGCATCGTCATGGGTGGCTGCCCTTCAGGAAGTCGCCGCCGACGATGCGTTATGCGGACGGATGCGGCAGGCCGCCCGAGCGTGGGTGGAACGTGAATTCGACGCGCATCGCAACGCAGCCCGGCTGTTTCAGTGTTTCGCGGATGCCAGCTCGCGGGCGGCACCTGGCCCCGTGCCTGCGGAACGGGTGGATTCATAGAGCACCTGGCGATTCACCGGTGAAAGTTTTCCCATGTGCCCTTGCTTGAACGCCCCAATCGATTGCGCCAAACAATGGGCTTGCCCGATCGAAACGGCAGGCCGCTGAACCGTTGCGAGGCGTTCTTCCAGGATGGTCTACTTCGATATCACCAAGTCCGGCAACACTCGCCATAACTCGGGCCTGAACCGGGTGAGCGCGCGGCTGCGCGAGGAATGGCGGAGCGGTGTGACCTCCGTGACGTGGGCGGCGTGGAATCGCGAGGCCAAGGCTGACGATTGGTATTTCACCCCGGAATTGTTTTCCGATGGAGAGCGGTCCGGCTGGTCGGAATGGCTGCGGACCGTGCACTGCCGCCGTGCTGCGATTTTCCACGATGCAATACCGCTGAAATTCCCGCACATCACATGGCCGCGCAGCGTCGCGCGCCACGCCTTGTACATGAAGGAACTGGCGAAGTTCGACCATGTGTTCGCCGTATCGGCCGCGAGCAGGGAGGAACTCCTCGGTTTCTGGCGATGGCAGGGAGTCGAGCCGCGCGGAACGGTCAGTGTGCTTTCACTGGGGGCGGATGGATTGCGTGCCCGGCGGCCGCAAGCGCGCATTGATCCGCCGCCACCCATCGTGCTGGTGGTGGGGATCCTCGAACCGAGAAAAAACCAGATGATGGCACTGGATGTCATCGAACGGCTCTGGGCGGCGTCCGTGCCGGCGACCCTGCATCTTGTCGGGCGGGTGAACCCGCATTTCGGAGCGCCGGTGGTGGCGCGCATCAAGGCGTTGCGAAAGATCGCTCCCGGCCGGGTAAACCTCCATGAGGGAATGGATGATGCCAGGCTTGCGAAACTTTACGGCCGGACGCGGCTGACGCTCTTTCCAACCCTGGCGGAGGGATGCGGCCTGCCCTTGCTGGAATCGCTCTGGTTTGGTGTTCCCTGCCTGTGCAACACGCTGCCCGCTTTGTTGGAAAACGCGTCCGGCGGAGGATGCATTCCTCTGCCGGTTTCCGATCCGGCCGCCTGGGTTGAGACGGCCAGGGATCTCCTGACCAACGATGCCGCCTGGCTGCGCCTCGCGGACGCTGCGGCCCGGCGATCGTTGCCGACCTGGTCACAGACCGCGGCGGAAATCCGGCGCTATTGCCAATAGGCGGGACGGGGATCGTCCGCGTTCACAGGGCCTTGAGCGCGCAGGCCATGGCTTCGCCGATACGATCGAGTTGCGCGTCGGTGTGCATGGCGGAGACCGCCGTGCGGATCAGATCCTTTCCGGGCGGGACGGCCGGGGCGATGGACATGACCGTGAAGACCCCCTGTTCCATCAGCGCAGTCCAAAAACGATAGGCCAGCTCCCGCGAACCCAGGACGATCGGCACGGCCGGGGTGTCGGTTTCCCAAGTGTCAAGTCCCAGGCCCTTCAGCATGGCAATGTAGCGATGGGTGTTCTTCCAGAGCCGTTCCAGATGTTCCGGCTCCGCCTGCATCAGCTCGAGGGCGGCCTTTGCCGCCGCGGCCTGCGAGGGCGCAATCGCGGCAGAGAAGATGGTCTGTTTCGAATGGCTGCGGAGGTATTCAATCGCCTCGCGCGATCCCGCCACGAAACCGCCGGTGCTCGCAAGAGACTTGGACAGGCTCCCGCAGATGAGATCGACCGCGTCGTTGAGTCCAAAATGGTCGACCGTACCGCGTCCCTGTCGTCCCAGGACCCCAAAGCCATGCGCATCGTCGAGGACGCTGAAGCAATCGTACTCCTGTGATAGCGAGATCAGCTCCGGCAATCGGGCCACGTGGCCCTCCATGGAATAGACCCCTTCGATCACGAGCATCTTCGGGACATCCGGGTTCGCGCCGGCGAGCACCTCGCGCAGGCTTTCGGGATTGTTATGCGAAAAACGTTCGACGCTGGCATGGGACAGCCGGATGCCGTCCCACAGGCACGAATGCAGATTCTTGTCCGCGAGGATCAGGTCGCCCTTCTGCGCAAACGCCGTGACGCTGGTCATGACCGACAGGTATCCCGCGGAATGAACATGGCAGGCCTCCCGCCCAAGAAACGCAGCAAGGGCATTCTCCAACTCGATATGAAAGGCGCGGGAGCCGTTGGAGGGGCGGGCCCCGGTCGTGCTGGTGCCCCACTGGAGAATGGCGGCCCGCGCCGCTTCGATCACCTTGGGATGAAATGAAAAGCCGAGATAGTCATTGCTGGAGAGCATGATCATCGGCCGTCCATTCAGCGTTACGTTCGTTCCCGACTGCGCCTCCATCGTATGATAGTAGGGCGCATACTTCAGGCGCATTTTCGTTGCGTAGTCGTCGCGACAGCGCTCGAGCAATGCCTTCTTATTCTTGGTAAACAGGGAAAACGCCATGTCGGAACGCGGAGAGTATCCCGCCGTCACGTCTCTTAGCAAATCGTTTCACCCGGCAACGGTTTTCCGACGGCGGACACCGGGCATCCAGGCAAGGAGTTCGTCGGCGTAGGTCTTCCAGGATTTTCGCGCACGTGACCGGGCGGCATGCGCCAGGAGGAGTCGCTGCTCGGGTTTGGTCAGCAGCCAGACGATGGCGGAGGCGAGCGAGGAGGAGTCGACGGATGGCAGGGAGAGGCATCCGCCGTCGCGGGAGGACTCGCCCAATGCGCCGCGACTGGAACAGATGCAGGGCTTGCCGTAGCTGAGGCTTTCAAGCACGGGGAGACCGAAGCCTTCCATGAGCGACGGATATACGGTGAACGCGCACTCATGGTACGCCGAGCGAAGCGTTTTCTCATCGACGGCGCCGTCATACCGCAGCGGACGGCCTGCGGCCTGAAGCGCATGGGTGCGCGCCAGCGCCTTGCGTCCGGTTTCGGGATGACTCTGGCCGATGAGGCGCAACTCAAACGCGTGCCCCTGCTGCCAGAGCGTTTCGCAGGCATCAAGGAGCGCGAGGTGATTCTTCCTGCCTTCCAGGGTGGCGACTGCAAGCACGACAGGCAGGGCGGTTGTGCGGGCGAGGACCGTGTCGGCTGCGGGCTCGTCCACCCCGAGCGGGATGGTCGTCACCTCGGGCTGCTCGGTCACGCCGGCCCAGCGCCACCAGTCCAGCAGGGTGTCGTGCGAATCCTGCGAAACCGCGGCGATGCCGTCGAAGAGCAGCAGATCCCGCAGGTAGGCCGGGAATCGTGCAACCGTCCTGGCCGGGGTGAATTCGGGCAGCTTCAGCGCGATGGCGTCGTGGAAGAGGGCGATCCTCGGGCCGGTGGCCCGGGCCAGCAGCAGGGGAAGGCGCGCCGCAACCTGCGGTGAAAAGATCTCCGGCACGATCACGGCCGTGGGTGCCGGGAACGATGGATCGGGCCTCCTGGCCCAGCGCTCGATGCGTCCGCGGACTCGCCAATGCAAGGGCCACCGCGCACGCCGGTCGATGCCGGGCGCCTCCGCCGACAGCCCGGCCGCTTCAAATGGAAGCAGACGGCGCCACACCTCGCGAAAGGGATCCCAGGTGATCCCGCATACCTCGTCCCCGCGCTGGTCGGCCATGGCGGCGTGAAGTGAGCGGCTCACGCGTTGAATGCCCGTGCGGGCCCGCGTGTGGCTCGAGTGGCTGAGATCGATTGCTATCATTTCACTCCCGTTCGTGTGCTTCCATCGCCCCGGCTAGGATGGCCGGCTCGCGGCGAGTTTGCGGAGCCAGATCTGTCCACCCCCACCGGATGCGCACCTCGGCATTTTCCCGGCGAACCACGCATGGCGGGTGTTGAACAGCCACGCGGTGAACAGTTCGATCCGATAGTCCCGGTTGTTCATCAGAAATGCGCGCAGGAGATACTGCTCGTTCCATGCACGGCCGGCATCCAGCCATTCCCGCGGATACTCGAAGTTGCCCGCGACATCATGAATGTGAATCAGCACTCCGGGGTTCAGCGACGGGAGGATTTCGAAGAAGATATGGTTTACGTCACTTCCAATCTTGCTGACGTGGGA
>CAZOXB010000037.1:0-21597 GCA_964583635.1 uncultured Opitutaceae bacterium
CCTCCTCGTAGCGGCCCTCGGCGCAGATGAGTCCTTCGCCAGGCCAGGGGACGAGGGAGGTGAAGATGATGCGGTCCTCCTTGTGCGCCTGCTGCACGCCGGCGGTCTTGAGGTTGTCGAGGATGATCTGTTCGAAGTTTCGCACCGCACCGAACTCCGCCTTCGCTTCCTTCATCGCGAGTGGATCGATCAGTTCGTCGTTTTCATCCACCCCGAGCACACGGTGGGGCGAGAGGCTTTCGACCGTGAAGGGACCAGCCACACGGACCTTCCTTTTGTCGTCGTAGGGCTTGTCGTAGAGATACTCGAATTCCGCCTTGGCCGCGATGGAGGCGTCGATCGCTTTCTGGCGCGAGATTCTCTCACGCCAGAAAGCCGTGTGGAGTGAGGTTGTGGTTTGTGGCCAGTTGGGATCGGCTTGGCGTGGAATTTCCCATTCTTCGAGTGTGTGTTTCTGACCACTGGCCATTGACCACTGTTCACGGAGCAATTTGAGCTTTTGCTCAAATTGCTCCCAGATCACGTCGATCTCGGCGTTGTTGGCGATGGATTTGAGCGTGATGTGCGGCACGCGCTCATAGACGAAGCCCATGCGGAGTGACTGGTGGCTGGTGGTGAGTGGCTTGTATTCCTGACCACTGGCCACCGACCACTTGCCACTAATCTCCGCTTCCTTCAACTGGCCCTCGCGGGAATCGGCCAGCAGGTAATAGGGATAGCGCGCGCCCATGATGCGGGCGCGGGCCAGAGCGAGGGCCACCCGCGAGGTGTCGATTGTGATCCAGCGGCGGCCCCATTGCTCGGCCACCGTGGCCGTCGTGCCGGAGCCGCACGTCGGGTCCAGCACCAGGTCGCCGGGGTCCGTGGCCATAAGAATGCAGCGTTCAACAATCTTTGGCGTGGTCTCAACGACGTAGCGTTTGTCAGCGGCTCCACCGATGTCCGTCCACACATTCGAAATGGCGTAAGCGGCGAAGTCGTCGATTTTGCGCAAGTAACGCAGTGCGTTCTTTTGTGGTAGAAGACGCTGCGCATAACCCAGTCGGATCATGCCGGGCTCGCTCGTCTTCCACCTTGTTTGCATCGTCGGCGTGAATGTCCGGCCTTCACACTCCACTTTGAACCAAGATGCAGCTCCTTCTCCCTTTTCCCTTCCCATTCCAGCGGACTGAAGTTGGTCAGCCGTGAAGAGCACTGCACCATTTGTGAGTTGCCCCGATTTCTCGTCTGCATTCGCGGCGCGTCGGCTACCATCAGGGAACGCCACGGAATTATAGTGAGCCGCCCCGTCGCCTCCGGCTGCCTTTTCACGATAGATTTGCCTGTATTTGCAAGCCTCCTTGTTCTTGCAGAACCAGACGACGTAGTCCGCAACGCCGGAAAGGTAATCGTTCGTCGCCGAGGTCGTCTTTGTGAACGAGATAAGTGCGATACAGTTCTCTTCCCCGAACACCTCATCCATCACCGCGCGGACGCGGTGAATATTTTCATCGCCGATCTGGACGAAGATGCTGCCGCTGTCGGTCAACAAGTCACGAGCCACTGTCAACCGGTCACGCAAATATGTCAGGTAGCTGTGAATGCCATCGCGCCAGGTGTCGCGGAAGGCCTTTACCTGCTCGGGCTCGCGGGTGATGTGGCCGGCGTTGCCGTCCTTCACGTCGCGGCTGGTGGTGGACCACTGGAAGTTGCTGTTGAATTTGATGCCGTAGGGCGGGTCGAAGTAGATGCACTGCACTTTTCCGCGCAGTCCCTCGCGTTCCGCCAGCGACGCCATGACCTGGAGTGAATCGCCGAGGATCATGCGGTTGCTCCAGTGCTGGTCGTGCTGGTAGAATTCCGTCTTGTCCGCACCTTCCGGCACGCCGTTGAAGTCGGCGAACAGGTCGATCTGGGCCTCGGCCACCTTCTGGTCCGCCTTCGTGCGCGCGAGCAGATCATCCACCAGAACCTTGGGGTGGATTTTCTCCTGAATGTAGAGCGGCGGGGCGTGGATGACGAGGTCGCTCCAGTCCTGCTCGTCCTTGCCGCGCCACACGAATTGCGGATCGAGGTCGCGGTTGCGGCGTTCGTAGGCGACACGCACCGGATCGGCTTCCTCCTGCTTGAGCACGGACTGGTGCTCCGCCGTCGGGATGTTTTTCCGTTTGGCGTCGCCGTGCTTGAGGGTCTCGACGGTCTTGGGTGTGGATGCTTTCCTGGCCATGCTATGAATGGTCGAGATCAGGATGCCAGCAGGCCGGTCGCAGTGATGAGCTTCCGGGCCAGTTTCTCGAAGTCGGTGTAGGCATCATGGCTGGCGCCGGCGTGGCTCCCAATGGCGCCATCCGCCGGGGTGAGGGAGAAGATCGGCTTGTGAACTTCCTGTCCCATGGGAATGAGGGAGCGGTAATGCTTGAGCGTGGCGAGGCAGTAGGGATCCTGCCCGACGGCAGGAGTCAGGCCGCCCCCCTCGGCTTCGGCCAGAACGCTCGTCCGATAGATGCCGGGGATTCGTTCAAGCCAGCGATCGTAAGCTTTGACCGGCCGCGTGAGGCGGACGCTGTGCTGGTGAACGACGTAGCCGGCCGGACGCATGGTTCCGCCGGGGAGAGAAAATCCCGGTTGCGGCCAGTTGCCGACACGCTTGTGCCATTCGGCCCGCCAGGAGCGCAGACTGGGGCCAAGGTTCCTCAGCCCTTGCAGGGAGAAGAGGTCGGCGGCCAAGGGAATGACAACGTGATCGGAACCGATGAGCACCGAACGGTTGATGGCGCCAAGATTCGGGCCGACATCGGCGAGAATCAGGTCGGCGGCATGCGCGCGGGCCGCCATCTGCGCGACCTGCCAGAAGGCGGTGAGAATACGGAAAGGGCGATACAGGTTTTGTCCGCCGAGCGCGTTCGGCCATTCCTGGGAGAGGAAATCCTCGAAGCCGGAAAGAGCGAGATCACCAGGCATCAGGTGCAGCCGGTCGGTGATGGGGACCGTTTGCGGAGAGAGTATGTCTCCCACTTCGGTCAGCGGCCGAATGGCCTGATAGATGGTGCGGGCCGTCGTGGGGGAGTCATCCGCCCACAAATGTTCCAGCCTGTCCTCATCAAGAAAAGCGGCGGTGAGGTTGGCCTGGGGATCGAGATCGATGGCGACAACCTTTCGGCCGAGATTGGAAAACATCCACGCGAGATGAAAAACGAGGGAGGTTTTCCCCACGCCCCCCTTGTTGTTGAAGAAGGTGACGACCGGGATGCTCATGATGTCACGGGCCGGATGGTGGCGAGCACGGTGGTGGCTTCGACCTGAAACTCTGGAGGAGGATTGCCATTTTCCCGCAGCGCTTTGCGGGCCTCGGCGATGCCAAAACCGAAGCGTTGGATGAAACCCAGGTTTTTCAGCACGGCGGCAATATTGGGATTGCGGTAGTCGGTGCGTCCGGGGTGGCCAAAATTGTCCTTGGTGACGATGCCAAAGGGGCCGCCGGGACTGTGAATCTCAATCCGGTCGTTGAACCAGTAGAGGCGGATGGGGGCGTTGGTGCCCTCGTAAGTGCGATGGAGCACGGCATTGCGGGCGAGCTGCTGCAAGGCAGGGAGCGGATAAGGGCTGCGGCGCACCTCGGTGGTTGTGCCGGAGGTGAAGTCCACGGACACGGTGTTGTGGGCTTTGAATTTTTCATCCAACCGGCGAAGCATGGTCTCCAGGGTGCCATCGATTTCCTGCTCATCGGCAACCGGGTCCCCCCAGTTTACGCCTTGGACACGAAGGAACTCGATGTAGGCACCGGGAATCCAGCTCCGGGGCGACTTCCCGAGGGTCAGAACGCCGACAATGGTCGGCACGGGCTCGTCGAGGGAGCGGATCATGCCGGTCGAAGCGAGTTCTTGCTCATAGCTGCGTTCGTTGGCAGCAAGGATGTCCGCAGCAACGGCTCGCGGCAGGTATTCCTGTTCAAAGGTGAGCCGGTTGAGTTCCGAAAGAGGACAGGCGGGCAAAGGCTGGATGTCGAAAGGCACATCGCGATAGCGACGTTTTACGTTGAGGATACGTTCATCCTGCGCGCTGGCCAAACCCCGGCGGGGTCCGATGCGAATCCAGATGCGGCCCTCGTAGCGCACAGGTGGACTGTCGGCGGGATCGACGATGACCAAGGCCACATCGTGGCCATGCAGGTGCCGTTTTTCCACGCTGAGACTCGGAGGCGGAACGATTTTGCCGTCGGTTTTGATATCGGCCAGCGTCAGGAGAAGCTGGTCGGTAATCGACAACCCGGTTGGGGTGCCATCCTCCCGAACACCGATGAACAGGACACCGGCCTGCCGGTGATTGGGAAGGTCGTTGGCAAAAGCGCAGACTGCCTGCCGTGCTTTCTCCGGGACACTGCCCTGCCATGACTCCTTCCGCTCGGCGCGATCGGACTCCAAGTCGGTAAGAAGGGCTTCAAGATCGTGATCGGTCATAGCACTCATGGCTGCATGCAGAAGTGTCACGTAAAGAGAAAACGATGGCTTTGATCTGTGGGGCGGTGGCCATGAGGCAGGGAAGTCACCAAATTCAGGATTTCACGGAAACTTGCGTGCGGTTTGGGGTCATGGCGAGCCTTTGACAACACCGGTGATCAGTGACTCGAAGGACTCCCTCACCTTGGCGGCGAAATCGGCCTCGATCTGGTAGATTTCGGTGAACTCGGCGAACGCCCAACGACCGTAGCGGCCAAGGTGGTTCACACCGGGAATCCAGTAGGTGTCCATCGCGGCCTTCTTCTCCTTCGCATCTTCTCGCCGGTAACCCTTGATCTCAACGACCAGATGGAGCAGGTCGGGCGTGCCATCGGCGCGCGCGGGACGGCCGTCATCGACCAGCACGATGAAGTCCGGCAGGTATTTTCGGGTCTCGGTCCCGTAACGGTAGGGCACCTCCAAGCCGAGATTGTGATTCTTCACGTAGGCGCGGACCTTCGGGTGCGCCTCGGCCACGCGGCAGAACTCCGCCTCCCAATCACTGTCGAGCACGACCCAGTTGACGTGGCAGCGTTGCGCGCTGGTTTCCCAACGATCGGGCCGCGAGGTATTGAACCTCACATACGCGGAGGAGCCGGTGGGATTATACGGGTCGAGCAGGGCCTTGATCGGACGCTCACCCATGAACGCACGCGTGATGCCGGCGGCGATTTTGTTGCACGCCATGTCCGCCAACTGCTGATGGATCAGGAGCGCCGGGTAGGTGCCGCCCTTGCAGACGAGGTGATTTTCGAGCCACTGCTTCGTGATGCGTTTGAGCTGGCCGAACAAATGCAGTTGCGGGTCCTCGCCTGCGTCGCGGAATTTCGTGTAGAGGAGGCGTTGCGTGAGGTGGAAAAGCAGAGTGGACTTCCGCATGTCCCCCAGGTGCTCCAACCCCATCTCGGCGCCCTCACCGATGATGCCGGAGTTGAGCGTCTTCGACGGGCCGACGAGGTCCGGGGTGAGTTCCAAGGTGGACTCATCGTTGAAGTCCGCCTGCAATCGCTCCTCGGGAAGCTCCACGCGATAACCCACCACACGCGGGAAACGAATTTCGAGCGCGTCGCGGTCCGGGCGGATTGCCTTCACCGCTACGGTTTCGCGCGGAGGCTGCGGCGGAGCGACGACGGGCTTGGCGGTGAAATCAAACGGGATGCCGAAAATGTCGGCATACTCCACGTTGAACAGGCCTTCTTCGTTGAGTTCGTAAGACTGGCGGCGAAGCGCGCGGCCGATCACCTGCTCGCAGAGAAGCTGGGTGCCAAAGGCGCGAATGCCGAGGACGTGAGTGACGGTGTTGGCATCCCAGCCCTCGGTGAGCATCGACACGGAGACGACGCAGCGGATCGAGCCACCGAGCGTGCCGGCCTTGCCGACGGTGTTCATGACCTCGCGCAGCAGCTCCTGGTCGGTGAGGTTGGCGCCGGCCTGGGCGTCGCCGGTGCGTTCCACCATCTCGCGTCGAAAACGTTCGATCTCGTCGGACGCCATCGCACGGAAACTGTCGTCCAGTGCATTTCCCGCCTCGAGCTGTTCGCTGTCGATCAGGAGGGTATTGGGCCGGGGCAGCGGGTTGCCGGTGTTCCCGTCGAAATTGCTGAACAGCGGCAGGCGACCGTGCTCCAGATTGGACGTGCCGTCCTCACTCTGGCGGTGGAAGCCAGAGATGTAGTCGTAAACCAGCTTTGAGATCGCGGTGTTCTGGCAGACGATGATGAAGCACGGCGGCACCTTGATGCCCTTCTCCTGCCACAGCTTGAAGGTCTTTTCGTAGTGTCCGTAGAGCGCCTGAATCGCGGTCTGAAGTTTGGTCGGAAGCGTGAGCGGATCGAGGTCGAGATCGCTGCCGCGACCCTTTTTCGGCATTTCCTTGCGGATGTTTTCCCAAAGATCGCGGAACATCGGCATCTCGTTGCCGGGAATGTTCTCGGCGACGGGCACGCGCGGAAGCTTCACGATGCCGCACTCGATGGCGTCCATGAGGGAGAAGTCGCTTGCCGTCCAAGGGTACAGCGTGCCCTCGGCGTAACCGGAGCCCCGCAGGAAGAATGGCGTGGCGGAAAGGTCCATCACGCGAATCACACCGAGCTTTCGATTGACCGCTTCCAGACCTGAAATCCACAGGCGAGCGGCTTCGTTGTTCTTCTCCGCTTCCTTCCTCTCCTCGCCCTTCAGATCATCGTCATCCGGTTCTGCCGGCTTCTCGCGATAGCAGTGGTGGGCCTCGTCGTTGAGCACGACGATGTTTTTCAGACCCATGAGATCGGGCATGACCCGCTGGATCATCTGGCCTTCGGTTTCGAGAGTGTTGAGGTCCTCGCCACCGCGGCCTTGAAGCAAGGCGCGTCCGCCGGAGGAGAGTTCGACGCGCTCACGCAGCTTGAACGCGTGGAAATTGGTGATGACGATCTTGGCGCGCTGAAGGTCCTCCAACATGTCCTGCGGCACCAGCTCACGGTGCCCGTAGTAGCTGTCGGGGTCATGTGGCTGAAGCACGCGGAGCCGGTCTTTGATTGTGAGACCGGGAGCGACTACGAGAAACCCGCGGGAGAAGTTTTTGCTGTTCGGACGGCGGACCGCGTTGATCGTTTGCCAGGCGATGATCATCGCCATGACGGTCGTTTTGCCCGCCCCCGTCGCAAGTTTGAGGGCCAGCCGATTGAGGTCTGGGTTCGCCTCGCGGTTCGCGGCCGAGAGCAGCTCAAGCACACGCTTCCCGGCCGCAGTATGAGGGGCGACTTCGTTTAACCAGATGGCAGTTTCGACGGCTTCAACCTGGCAGAAGAACGGGCGAACACCGCTGAATTTATGGTGGCGCCAATGCTGGAGCAGGCGGGCTGTCTCCGGTGTCACCTGCCAAAGATTGGGCGGAAGCTCCCGCCACTGATCTACGTGGGAGCGGATTTCGTTGATGACCGACGTGGGATCATACTGCTGCTTGGCAGTCGAGATGCCCTGACCTTCATCGAAGACGATGGTTTCCTGAGCCGCCGATCCCCGCCGCTTTTTCGGCTTCGGAATCGGCGTGATAAACGCGGCCCGTCTGCGCTTCTCCAGAATCTGCTGGGTGGGCTGCCCTTGCTTATCCAGCTCCCAATGCCGTTGCGGGCACTCATAGGGACTGTTGAGAATGGGGTGCTCGAAGAAGGGATTGGCCATAGTTACAGCACTCGGCGTCAGGCAACGAACCAATGGCCCAATGGTTCCTCCGGAAGCTTATCAATATAAAACGGTTTTGGAACAAGCATCGATTTGAGCGGCGAATTGAAAGCGCCTCATGGTAGGTGCGTCGCAAAGTCGTTGGCAACACCCATGCACCCGCGCGTGGATGCGAAGGTGTGCTACGTGGCTTAAGGCAATAGCCTGTGGCATCGAACGTGCAGCCCTGTCGTGGGCTATCCGTAATCCACGCCACGATGTTATGGCCAGGATCGCGCCGCTCCTGCAAATGGTGCAAAAGCGCTTTGGCCATACCTATGTCCTCCGACTCCACCAACGCCGGCACCTCACGGCTCGTCCGGATGGGATTAGCCGCCCCCATTTCTTTCACGCGAATCCGATAGGGCACTCAGACTTGGCCCTAAAAACTCCGTTCCGGGTTGTAGTTCACCAGGGTCCTTTTCTCACACCTCATCGTTAGTATGGGTGCACCTGTCTCGTCAGGATCGATCAAAACCGGTTCCGGGCGTTGACTCGCCGGCGGAGTGCCCTTACATCGGGCGAGGTTCTCGCGTCAACGTCACCCCCCACCCAAGGAACATCATGAAGTTACTTCGCATTGGCATTGCCATGGCTGGAATATTCGCAGCCCTGATTCCGATTTCGGCCCAAACCACACCGTCGACCGCCGAACGTGAGGCGGCCTACGCGGCGTTCTCCAAGTTGAGGAATGACCGGACCGCCAAGATGGACCAGGCGCAGTTCGCGCGGGTGGCTGCCGTCGGCTTCGAATTTCTCACCAAGTATCCGGCGAGCACGCGTTCCAACAGCGTGGTGACCTCACTTGCCAGCTACGGCGGCACCGGAAATGCGAATGCGGTGAATCGCAAGGCGTGGATCGCCTACATGAAGTTCGAGATGCTGGATCAAAAGGCGAAGGAGGGTCTGTCCGCGGATGCGGTGACCGGCCTGGCCGCCCTCGATACCGCCCTCGCCGGCGCGCTGGCCAGGGAGGACCGGTCGCGCGAAAACGTCATGGCGTTCCGTGAAAGGCTCGATGCGTTGACAAAAATGCCCGGGGCCGACCGGTACCTGAGCACCCAGGAGCGGGTGTTTGGAGAACTCATGGCCACCAGTGGCCGACCGGAGCAGGCCGAAGCCTTCTACAAGGCCCTGCTTCAGCATCCCGACAAGAATGTCGTCGCCATGGCCACCACGGAGTTGGGCCTGATCGAGGCCCGCCGGACCGCGTACACGGCCAGCTTCACGGGCATTGATGGCAAGCCGATCGATTTCGGCCAGATGAGAAACAAGGTCGTCCTGATTGCATTCTGGTCGCCCGCGTCGGAGACCTCCGGCAACCAGCAGGTTGCCCTGAAGGAGCTTTATTCCCAACTGCGCAAGAAGGGTTTCGAAATCGTGGGCGTCGCCTGCGCCAAGGAGTCCGAGCGCGGCAAAGTCGAGGCCTTCGTGAAGAGCAAGAAGCTGCCCTGGCCCACGTACTTTGACGGAAAGGAGTTCAACGGCGATATCGCCCGGAAATTCAACATCCGCTCGGTCCCGGCCGGAGCGGTCCTCAACAAGGAGGGCCACCTGGTATCGACACCGACCTCCGCGTTCGACCGCGAGGTCAAGCGGGTGATGGGCGTCAAATAGCCGGGTGATCAGGTCGGTCCGGCTCCCGTCCAGGTGATCCGACGGGAGTCGCTGCCGGCCGCGGGCACCACCGGGCCGGAGTCGGCGGGCATCTGCACCGTGTTTGGCGTGACGTTGTAGAGGGCACGGCGACCGCCGATGAGGACCACGTCGATTTCGTAATCCCCGGGAGGAATCGACCGGCGCGGAATGATGCAGTAGAAGCCGCTGTTTCCCGTGTCGGTCCGGTCCGGATGGGCACGCATCACATCCGGGCGGGGATCGTCCAGCCCGCGGAAAAGGAAACGGTTCCCGCCTTCCTTGGCTTTCAGCAGGAGATAAGGTTCGAGGTCGGTCGATACCTGATGTTGGGTAAGCATCCAGCCGCGAAGATGGACGTTGTTCGCCGTGACGACCGCCTTGTCCAAGTGGAAGATGATCGGATAAATCGTCAGGCTGGCGGGAAGCGCAACCCGATCGCTTCGGTCCGGGGCGACATGGAAAATGCCGGCGTCCGCGGCGGCGGCAAGGATGCGGTCTGCCTGCCGGGATTTTGGAAAAATCGGCAGTCGGAGGCCTTCGAAGGTACCGCGTTCGTCGTAATAGCGCGCGGCATTGGTGCGGCGGTGGGAGAACTGGCGGGCTTCCATCATGAAGGTCCGTGACGCGGCGACATTGAGGATGGCTGCCAGCACCAGCAGCACGGCCGAGGCCGTGATCTGGCGCCGTCCGGACGGGAGCGTCATCGCCGCGAGCACGGCGACGGCAGTCCAGGCGATGGCGCTCTGCACCATGTACCGGGAGGAAAGCGGCGGGACGCCGGGGAGGTTGAAGCGCCCGTATGCGATGAGGGCGCAGGCCAGGAGGGTATTGACTGCGATGGCGCAAAGAAAGGGATCAAGGCGGCTGCGGAAAAAGTGGAGCAGCGCTCCGAAACCGAGGACGAGAACGAGGCCGGCGCAGAGGGCCGTCGTCGTGCTGCCAAGCGAAACGATGCCACCGAGCATCGTCAGCCAGTAGACGATCAATGCGCGCAGGCCGGCGAGCCCGTGAAACGACGCGCCGCCCACCTGGTTGGCGCCGAGCCGCCACAGGAAAACCGAGGCGATCGCCGCGGAGATCCCCACCCAGATTCGGAACGTCCTCCGGCGTTTCTGGACGAAGAGAAGCCACGCGCCCGCGACCAGCACGGCAATACCGTGGGCTAGCGTGAAGACCGCGAGTGCGGCGAATATCCCGGCCGCGGCCGTCTGCCAGCCCGTGCCGCGCGAAAGCAGGAACAGGCAGGTGGTCGTCAGGAGAACGATCTGGAAATGGTCGATGGAGGCATAGGACGAGAAGAGGTTTTCGTAGTTCTGCATCTGGAAGACCAGCAGGCAGGCGACGGCGGTGGTGAGCAGCCCGAACCACTTCGAGGCCACGGAGTGCCCCAGCACCAGCGTGCCGAGCAGGATGAAGGCGTTGCCGGCGATCGCTAGGTGGACGAAATTCACCTCTCCCGTGAGCTTGTAGAAAACCACCATGACCAGCCGGCTCGTCAGCATCACATGCTCGTTTGCGGTGGCAAAAAAGGTGCCGAGCGACTCGATGAAGGAACCGGCGACGCGGTAATGCAGGATGAAGTCGAGGACGGTCTCGAATTCGTCCCACATCGGCATGTTCTGCAGCAGCCGGGGCGTTTGCAGGACGATGAACAGCACCGGGTAAAGCGCGCACAGGATCAGGCATGCCGCCGCAAGCCGTTGGATGCGTCGAGACGGCAGCCACGTTTCCCGGGTGGGTGGTGGCGGAGGGCTGGAGAGGGACATGCTTGGCCCGGACGGCCGGATGCCGGAGTCAGGGCGACGCCTCGAGGAAGGGTCGGTGAAAAAAGAAGGCAAGTCGCAACCGGAAAATCAGTCGGGCGGTGGGAAATTGCGTTCGCGATGTGGGCACGGGACTGGTCGGATGCCCGCATGCCCCTTTTTGCCCTGACGGTTTTCGTTGGAGCCTTCCTGCTCTTTCAAGTCCAGCCGTTGATCGGGAAATACATCCTCCCGTGGTTTGGCGGGAGCCCCGGGGTGTGGACCACCTGCCTGCTTTTTTTCCAAGCCGCGCTGCTGGGCGGCTATGCCTATGCCCATCTGATCACCACCCGCCTGAAGCCACGGGCCCAAGGCTGGCTGCACCTGGGCATGCTGCTGCTGGCGGCTGTCACGCTGCCGATCATTCCTTCGGCGGACTGGAAACCATCCGGGGCAATCGAGCCGGTGGGACGCATCCTGTTGCTTCTCACGGCGACGATTGGTTTGCCCTATTTTGTGCTGTCCGCGACCGGGCCGCTGCTGCAGCGCTGGTTCAGCCTCACGTCTCCCGGCACTTCGCCGTACCGGCTGTATGCGCTTTCCAACGCCGGCTCCCTGCTGGCGCTCCTGAGTTATCCTTTCTACTTTGAACGGACGTTTTCCCGCGGGACACAGGCATGGATCTGGTCGGCGGGGCTCATCGCGTTTGCGGTGCTCTGCGGGGCTTGTGTGCGCCGACTGTTCTTGTTGCCGACCGATCCCGTGAAGCTGACCGGAGCGGAGGCGACGTTGCCGGCGATGGCGGGAGAACGCTCCGGAGCGGACGCCGGCACCGATGCGCCGCCCGGGTGGAGCCAACGCCTCCTATGGCTGGTGTTTCCGGCGATCGCCTCGGTCCTGCTTATTTCCACGACGAATCAGCTCAGTCAGGACATCGCCGTCATTCCTTTCCTGTGGGTGCTGCCGCTCGTTCTCTACCTTCTCAGCTTCATCCTCTGTTTTGATCATCCGCGGTGGTACCAGCGCGGTGTCTTTGCGGGACTCCTTGTGGTGGGAATCGTCTGCGTAGGCCGCATCCTCTTTGTAGAGGCGGATTCCTCGCTCGCATTTCAGATCGGCAGTTACGGGGTCACCCTGTTCGCGGCATGCATGATTTGCCACGGCGAGCTTTACAGGATCAGGCCGTCACCCCGTTTCCTGACCGGCTTTTACCTGCAGATCGCGGCGGGGGGTGCGCTCGGCGGTGTCCTCGTGGCGGTGGTCGCACCGTTTCTTTTCGACCGGTATGCCGAGCTGCAGGCCGGGCTGTGGGTGTTGAGCTACCTGCTCGGCATCGTCTGCCTGCGCGACAAGGCCCGCGACTTGGCCCAAGGGTTGGCGCTGGGCGTCCTGATGGCGGTGGTTGTGTTGCCGGCCACGTGGATTCCCTGGATGGAGGACTTCGGAACCGGGCTCCGGGCCTACCCGGAAAAGTTGGTCGAGACCTACAAGGACCACTGGATCCTGGCGGTGCTGGTCCTGGTGGCGATGATCCTGGCCTTCACCGACGGCCTGCGCCGTGTGTCCCGCGAGTGGCGCCCGCGCATGGGCGGATTCGTCATGCTCCTCTCCGCGGGACTCGGCATCTTTTTCATCATCCAACTGCATCACGTCGCGGGAACGGCGATCGCGGCCACGCGGAATTTTTACGGTACGCTGCGGGTTTACGACGAACTGGCGACGCAGGAATACGGCTGGAATTACAAACTTGTGCACGGGGTCATCACGCATGGCCTGCAGTTCAGGAATCCCGTGCAGACGAAATGGCCCACCACGTATTACGGGGAAACCAGCGGTGTGGGTCTGGCGTTGAAGCACCTGGGACGGCCGGCGGGCCAGCGCCGCATCGGGCTGGTGGGACTCGGCACGGGTACGCTGGCGGTTTACGGGAAGAGCGGGGATTATCTTCGCATCTACGAGATCAACCCCGACGTGGAGGCGATCGCCCGGGAACACTTTTCCTATCTTGCGGAAAGCGAAGCGCGGGTGGAGGTGATTCTGGGGGACGCCCGTTTGTCGATGGAATATGAAAGGTCCACCGGTGACCTGCAGCGGTTCGATCTGCTGGCGCTTGATGCTTTCAGCAGCGATGCGATTCCCATCCACCTGCTCACCGCAGAAGGGCTGTCGCTGTACCTTGAACACCTGCGGGAGAGGGGAGTCATCGCGGTGCACATCTCCAACCGCCATCTCAACCTCCAGCCCGTCGTGGAAAGACTCGCGGAAACCCTCGGGCTGGCGACGGTGACGATCAGTGATGACAACGAGGACTCGTGGTGGATTTATCGTTCGACATGGATGCTGCTGGCGCGGGATCGGGAGGCATTCTCCGCACAGGAGATCCAGGACCGGGTGATTCCCCGTAGCAATAAAACCGATACCATGTCGATCTGGACCGACGAACACGCCAGCCTGATCGACGTGTTGCGGTGAACGTTTGAGTTCAACCCAATCCAAGTAGCGCCGATCAGCCTACGCTACCGGGCGAGGCGGAAAGGAGTTACAGATTTTTCTGCCACGACTGAGGCTCGCGGCTCTGGTGGAAGACCGAGACGATCAGGATTTCTTTTTCGCCTTGGAGGGTATAGATGACTTTGTATGGAAAGCGGCGGAGAGCGCATTGCCGGTAGCGGTTGGAAATACGCCCCCAAGTTTCGGGGAAGCGCAGGATGCGATCGATCGCGGCATCTGCTTCGGCAATGAAATCAGCTCCCAAACCGGAGGCGCGGTCTTCGTAATACTGCGCGGCTTCCCTTAACTCGGTGAGGGCGGGCGAAAGAAACCGGTAGGTCACTGGCGGAAGCGGGCGCGAAGTTCGGCCATCGCCTCAGGGCCGTCCACTGCCTGAATCTTTCCTCGCCGAAAGGCTTCCATCCGGGAGTCGACTTCGGCCAGCCACGCCTGACGTAAGGCGGGCGTCGCGCCCGACAAACTCTCGATGAGCCGGTCGGCCAGCAAGGCCCGCTGCCCGTCGGGGAGCCGCAGGGCTTCTTGTTCGATGATGGCCATATCCATAGGTCTCATTTTAGGACGATTCCGTCATCGCGCAAGCTCCCTGTTCAACCCGGCAAACTCAGAGGCGTTAAAAAAAGAGGTGGAGTAGGCCATGTGGTTTGTACACATAGTCCATTTTTCGAAATCCGCACAAAGCGGAAGAGGGAGTCAGTCGTTACGTCACGACCTGATCGCGCGCATGCGGATCATGTGATAACTCGTCCGCCTTGTAAGCTGTCCACACTTTCGCACTCTTCCCGCGTCTTCGCGCCTTTGCGTTTTGGCTGCCGCTACACGCGCTGAATCGCATCCTCGGTCGTGAAGAGGTTGCGTTCGCGGAAAGCGGCGGGAGAGTCGCGAAGAAGCCAGGCGCGCGCCCAGGGGTCGGGGAGGGCGAACCAAGGCCGGTCGAGCCGCCGGTTGGCTTTGTCCACCCAGGCAGGCCGGGGCAGCCGGTGAAGCGTTGCGAGATGGGCGGCGACAGCCGCGAGGTAGGCGTCATGGACAGCGTTGCCGGTCGGAGGCGGTTCTCCGCGGAGGGTGGCGTACAGCGTGGTGCGAGAAGCCTTCTTTTTCAGCAGCGCGTTGATGTGATCGAGGAACTCCGCGAGATTGAGGCCCATGTCGTCCACGCTGTCGGCGTCGCGCACCACCTCGCGCAGCGTATGGGGGCGGCGCCAGCTAACGTTTCTTTGGTGCTTTTTCATCGGTCACCTCCTGAAGCAACTTCGCGACCAGCCAGCGTTTTGTAGGCCAGCATCATCACCGTCCCGCCGTAGATCGCGATTTCGATCCGGCTATTGCTGGCCGCGCACAGCTCGTCCAGGCGGGTGAGCGCCTTGATGATGGCGGAGCGGGCGAGTCGGCGTTTCCTGGGCGGCATCGCACGGCAGGATGCGGGCGGACTGCGGGAACTCAAGCGGGCCCCACCTTGGAGGGCCACGGTCCCTCGTGGCCGGGATGAAGAATACGCGGAGACGCGGGGACGCGGGAGAACTGCGGACGAAAAGAGGTAAGGGCGGGAGGAACCACTCCATCCGCTCCCGAGATCCCTGCACGCGTGCGTTTCGGCGTCAGTTCCGGTGCGAAAGAGGATGCCGGCAGCCGCGCCGTGTGGGAGCGGATGGCGGCGGAGCGGTTCTCGATGGCGGAGCCCTCCCCTGCCAACCCCGCGTTCCCGGGGCTCCTCGAGGCCGACTCGACGGTGACTCCGGCGCGGCTCAGTGGCACGCTCATCAACGCCAAAGGCGATCGGGTTTTCACTTACACGCTGACCGCGGCCGGGCTCGCGCCGGCGTAGCCTGAGTTCGGAGACCGGCCTTCTTTGGATCGTGCATTCAACGAAACGCTTGCCGGGCCGGAGCCTTGACAGCAAGCCTGGTGTGACGAAGGTAACACCATGAGCACCACCATCACCGTGAAAACGAAGGCGCAGCAGAAACAGCGCTTGAGCCGGGCGGCGCAAAAAGCGGGGAAGAGTCTGTCCGCCTACCTCCTGGAGAGCGCGCTCGAGCGGGAGCTGCTTTCGGCAGGTAAGCATGCACGGAAGAATCGCCCTGACTATCAGGCCCAGGCCATCTCCGCACATGGCGAACGTTATCTGGCATTGCGTCTTGTGGATGCACTCGAACGGTGAGCGTCTACGCCGATACCTCCTTTGTCCTGTCCTGGTTCATTCCTGACGCGAACCACGTTGCCGCGATCAAATGGATCGGGACAAATATGAAGCCGATCGGAATCCCCTGGACTCCCTGGAACGCACTCGAATTCAACAATGCGGCGCGCGGTCTTTGTGCGCGCGGCCTCATTTCACCCTCATCGCTGCGTGCGCTCCCCTCACAGGTCCATCAAGCTTTCGGGGCGGGTGATATCGTCGCGGCTCCGCTGGCCGCGTACCGCTGGTGGCTGGAATCGGAAGCGCTTTCCCATGCGCACACCGTTCGGCTCAACGTACGTACCCTCGACCTGCTGCATGTTGCTGCGGCGCGCCTGCTCCGTGCCAGCGAATTTCTGACCTTCGATCAGCGACAGAGAACCCTAGCCCAGGCCGCGGGACTTCGTGTGGTTCCCTGATTACCGTCGCGTTTCTTGTCACGGGGACGAAGTACTTTAAAGGGACGGGTTAAAAAGGGGTCCCAAACTCGGAGGGAGAAGCATCGTCGCGAGCTGGCGCCTGCGGTGCGATCCGGTGAGGGGTGGCTTGACCGAGCGTGCCATTCCGGCATCATGGTGACATGACCTTGCTCGAACGCATCACCGTCGATCCGGAGGTTTGCCATGGCAAACCTTGTATTCGCGGTTTGCGTTATCCGGTCGAGATGCTGTTGGAGCTGATGAGCTCCGGCATGAGTACGGCGGAAGTCCTTGCCGATATTCCTGATCTGGAGGCCGAGGATTTGCAGGCTTGTCTGGCTTTTGCCGCCCGGCTGGCCAAGACTCGCTCGACTGTCGCGCTGGCCTCATGAGATTTCTGGTGGATGCCCAACTGCCCCGCCGCTTGGCTGTGCAGTTGACGGCATTGGGGCACGAATCTGTTCACACGCTCGATCTGCCCTAAGGAAACCGCACACCCGACCGCCTCATTTGCAGACGAGCGGATGCTACCGATGCTGTGGTGATCACCAAAGACGCCGATTTTGTCATTCACCGGACTCTTCATGGCAGTCCCAAGCGCCTGCTGATCGTTGCAACCGGCAATATCAGCAACCCCTTGCTCGTTTCGCTGATTGAATCCAATCTTGCCGCCATTACCCATGCCTTGGCGCAGGAGGCCTAGGTGGAACTCAGCCGAAGTTCATTGGTGATTCACGCCTGACCATGGAGCAGGCCCATGAAGCCGCGGGGCGCGTGAAAGGGACAGGCTAATAAGAGTTTTAACCTGTCCTTTATGGCCGGTCAGTCGATAGGGACAGGTTTATGAAAAGGAGCCCGACCCGGTCACCGATGGACGCAGATTGACGGAGGCGGAGGGAAGAGCGACGGGGGAAGAGTGAAAGGAGGTCAGGGGGCGTGTCGCGCTGCGCGTGCCACTTGACAACGTTTCCCAAGGTGACACAGTTACACCTATGCCTCGCTCGGTCTCAATCAAAGAACTCCACGGATCCACTGGCGAAATCGTCCGGCGCGCCGGCGCGTCCCGCAGGCCGCTCATCATAACCGATCGTGGAGAGCCGATCGCCGTTCTCGCGCGTTCGGACGCGCTCACTGCAGAGCGTCCTCGGCGCCGCACGCTCCTCCCAAGCTTTCGTGCATTCTGGCAGCGTGGCGAGCGAGGCACCTTGGCGGAGGATCTGAACGACATCCGTGGCGAGCGATGATCTTCTGCGACACCTCCACCCTTGCGAAGCTCTATGCGCCGGAGGCCCATTCGGTCGCCGTTCGCAAGCAGCTTGAGGCCGCGCCCGCGGTCTATGCTTCAGAGCTCGTTCGGGTTGAGCTCCACGCGGTCTTTCACCGTCGGCTTAGAGAAAACATTTGGTCTGCCGCCGATTTCAACGCCGCAACGCAGCAGTTCGGCCACGATGATACCGGGGGCTTCTGGACTTGGCTCGCTCTTGATTCGGCTGTTCTGGAAGCAGCGGCGAAAACATTTTTGACGCTTCCGCCTGACGTTTATCTCCGTTCGGCCGATTGCATCCATCTCATTACCGCAATTCACAATAACTTTGCGGACTTTTACACCCACGACAAACATCAGATCGCAGCCGCCTCTGCATTAGGTCTCAATCCGGTTACGATCTCCTAGCTCGCCATCTCGGTTCGTCCGTCGGGCACTCACCCAACGGAGTCGGAGGTGGGAAATCAGCTCTATCCCCTCCCCCCAGCCATGAAACCACGCGCTTACCTGTCTCTGATCCTGCTATTCAGCCTCACGCTGTCGCGGCTGCCAGGGCAGCAACCACCGCCCTACCAGCCGCCGCAACTGGCATCGCCGGGGTCCTGGTCGATGATACTGCTTCCCGATCCGCAAACCTATGTGAAGTTTGGCAGGAACCAACCACTGTTCGAACTGATGACCGCCTGGGTCGGCGACAACATCGACCGGTTGAACATCAGGATGGTGCTCTGCACCGGCGACCTTGTTGAGCAGAACGATATGCCCAATCCGGATGGCAAGCACGCCGATCAGCCGAGCAAGGCGCAATGGGAGTCCGTCGCCCGGGCCTTCACCAGGCTCGACGGCCGGGTTCCGTATATCGCAGCCACCGGCAATCACGACTTCGGGTTCCAGAACGCAGTGAACCGGCTCACGCACTTCGACATGTATTTTCCCCCGGACAAGAACCCGCTGAACCAGAAGTTGCTGCGCGAGGCGGGCACCAACGGTGACGGGCGGCCTTCGCTGACCAACGCAGCCTATGAGATGAACTCACCCGATGGCCGGAAGATCCTGTTCCTGGTGCTGGAGTTCGCACCGCGTGATGCCGTGCTGGAGTGGGCGCGCACGGTGGTCAGCCTGGAGAAATACCGGGACCATTGCGTGATCCTGCTCACGCATTCCTATCTGAATTCGCAGAACGAGCACATTGAGACAGAGAAGTATCCGCTGACGGACCGGAATTACGGGCGGGCCGTATGGGAAAAGCTGGTACAGCCGTCGACGAACATCCGGATGGTTTTCTCCGGACACATCGGGCGCCCGGACAACATCCTGTCGCACATCGGATTTCGCACCGATACGAATGCCGCCGGGAAGAAGGTGCACCAGATGGCCTTCAACGCGCAGGCGTTGGGGGGCGGCTGGAACGGCAATGGCGGGGATGGCTGGCTGCGGATCATCGAATTCCTGCCCGGTGGCAGCAAAGTCAGGATCAGCACCTTTTCGCCCCTGTTCGCCATCTCCCCGGCCTCGCAGCATCTGGCCTGGCGCAGGGAGCCGTACGACGCTTTTGAGTTCACCCTGGATTGAATTCCCGTTCGTGAAGATTCGGGAGGATCCGAAGAAGCAAGGGCACGCGAACCGGGGCATTTTGGGCGATGCCCGCACCGGCCGGGGGCGGATCAGGGTGGCTGTGGACGCACGAGCATTTCCTGGGCGCCAACGTCGCGTCGCCACTGGCGCAGGCTTGCGAGCATGGTCCGGGTCCGCCCGGGTTGATCGGCGGCGAGATCGTGGGTTTCGCCGGGATCCTGCTCCACGTCATAGAGGCTGGCGACCGGGCCGCGCCCAAGCAGGGCACCCTCATACCATTCGATCAACTTGTACGGGCCGTCGCGCATGGCACCGGCGGGGCGCATGTCACCGAGATGGTGGTAGTGCGGATAGTGCCAGAAGAGGGGACCCCGGACCGAACCGGACGACTCGCCGGTGAGCCAAGGCAGGAGGCTGATGCCGTCGACAGACTTGCGATCATACCCCGTTCCGGTCACCTCCATCACCGTGCTGAACAGGTCTTGGGTGATGACCGGGATTCCGCAACGCGTGCCGGGGCGGATGTGACCCGGCCAGCGGACCAGCAAGGGGACGCGGATGCCACCCTCCCAAAGGGTGGCCTTCCCTCCGCGGTATGGGGTCTGGCTTTGGTCAGCGACAACGTTGCCGTTGTCCGAGGCAAACACCACGAGCGTCGTGGATTCGAGATTCAAATCAGTCAGGGTGGAAAGCAATCGGCCGATGCCGGCATCCATCCTTTCAATCATGGCTGCCATCACCGGCACGTTTTCGGGAAGCTGCGCCCCGGCCTTGTTCCGGAACTTTTCGATCCGGTCTGCAGACTCCATCAGCGGGCGATGGACCACATTGTGCGCAACGTAGCAGAAGAACGGTCCGTCGCGATGCTTTCGGATGAAAGAAATTGCGTGGTCCGTAATCGAGTCGGCGTTGTGGGCATCCGGCTTGGCGATTCCGTCCTCGGCCGGTTTGTTGGTGTGATACACCACATCGAATCCCTGCGATTCCGGATCCATGGGGCGCCCGGGTGCATAGTCGTAGGTGGGTGCGAGGTGCCACTTCCCAAAGAGTCCGCTCACGTAGCCGCGGGAGTGCAGGCGTTCCGCCAGGGTGACTTCGGCGAGGGGGAGTCCCTGCTGCATGCGGGGTGTCACGAGGGGCCGGTCATCCCAGGTCCGGCCCGGAATGTAGTCGGTCAGGTGCAGCCGCGCGGGAGCGCGTCCCGTCATCAATGCCGCCCGGGTGGGGGAACAGATCGGGGCGGCGCTGTACGCCTGACTGAATTGCATGCCCTGCGTGGCCAACTGGTCGATGCTGGGTGTTTCGTAGTACCGGGAGCCGTGATAACCGACCTGGTTCCACCCCATGTCGTCGGCCAGGATGATGAGCACGTTGGGCGGCTGGCCGGACTTCGTGACACCTGGTTGCGCCGCACAGGGGTGGCCGCAGAGGGACAGCAGAAGAAATAGGAGAATTCCAGACTCCAGGCGATGGGATTCTCCCATGAGAGACTGGGGACGAAGGAAAGGAGGATGCACCGGAAGCATGCGGGTGTGATTCAGTACTCTCCGGGATCGCCGTTTTCGCGCACGGGACGGCCGTGCTGGAATTCGACCCGGTAACACTCTTTGCCGGCGGGATCATGGAGCACCGCTTCGCCTTCGGCATGGGCATCACGCCAGGTGGAGCGGGTGCGGATCTTTCCGTCGGGCCAGTAGGTTGTCCAAATCACGCCGCCGTCTTCTTTGTGGTCGCGTGTCCATGACACCTTGCCCTCGGCGTCGCGCACGGTTTCACGGCCGCGCAGGGTGCCCAGTGAGTAGGTCGCTTCGCGCCGGGCCAGTCCGTTCGCGTCGTAGGCAATCCAGGGACCGTCGAGCAGGAAACGGCCATCGTTTCCGATGCCGCCGCTGGTGACCAACGTTCGGCGTCCGTGAGCGTCGGTTTCAATGACGGTGCGCACGTCACGAACCGCGGTGGCTTTCGAGGAGCGCAGGGCGACGTCGTCACCCGCAGGGTCGGAGCCGAAGAGAATCCAGGATTCGTTCAATTCGAAATGCAGGCATGGCTCGGTCATGGTGGCGACCAGGTGGATGACTCCGTTGGGTGCCTGGCGGGCAACTGCGTAACCCAGCGTGTTGCCCTTCATTGCCGCAAAGCGACTGGGGTCTTCGTGAGGCTGGGTGCCCGGCAGGGTGCGGACCTTCCATGTCTGACCGTCGTCGTCGGAGAGAGCCACGTAGCATCCTCGTTGTGTGATGCCGGCCGGCTGGATGCCTTTCTCGCTCTGGAGGTCTCCCGCCATGAACAGGCGGCCGCTCCGGAGCCGGATGCAAGTCGGACGCTGGTTGCTGCCGAGGTGGGCGAAGCCGGTCTTGGTGACGGAATATGTGGCACCGCCATCGCTGGAGATCGATTGCGGCATGAATCCTTCGATGTTGGAACTCTTGCCCCCAAGACCCAGAATGCGGCCGTCGCGCAAAAGGACAAACGTCGTGTGGCGTCCACCGCTCCGGCCGCCGGGATCCCGCCAGGTCTGGCCGTTGTCGTTGCTTTGCCAGAGGACGGATTCGGGGCCGATCGCGTCACTCGCGACGTAGATTCGGCCGGAGGCATC
>CAZOXB010000038.1:0-7811 GCA_964583635.1 uncultured Opitutaceae bacterium
TTACTGAATTCATGGACGATGCCTAAATCCAAGAGGTGACCGCCGCCGTGAGGAAAGTCGCCAATCACTTCTCGATCTGACGCGTCTCAATTCATGGTGCCGTCCTAATAATTCCAATCAGCGAGCACCCGCGCTGGGCGCGGCCTCTCAGGAAAGTAGCTTCTCAAAACCAGCTCAGCCACCAAAGCGGCAAAAGGTGATTTTGTAAGCCATTGATATCCACCTAAAATTTAAAAGTTACTCGGGAGTGCCATTGATGCCCACCTGCGAGGCAATCACACGCCTGCTAACCCGACAAATGGGCGAGCACGTGGGCCACCTCGGCTGCCTTGATGGCGGGGACTTGGGATTGGTCGGCGAAATCCCGCCACCGGGCCACGCTTGCCCGCACTTCATCGATGATGGCCTTGGCTGCCCGTTGCGCGAGACCTTCTGATTCGGCCAGCCGAAGCAGTTGACTCATGCCGACTTCGTGTCTGGTGCCCAACATGGCCATGCCCCGTTCGTTCAATTGCCGGGAGCTGCTGAAGGTGAGGTCATAGGCTGGTCCGACCCGCCACGTTTTGTCACGGTAAAGAAATCCGTGGTTCTTACCGTGGTCGTCGCGATTGCTGGCAAGCACGTTGAATACCGCGCGACGGTAAGCACGCCACACTTCATCTTCGTCCAAGGTTAGCCTTCGGGTGACTCGCAAGTAGGTTTCGTAGCTCAAGTCGCCGCCGCCGATATGCAGCATGCCCGACAAGGTATGGTGGTGGATGCGTTCTGTGTCCTCGCGATCAAAACGTTTCACCGCGAAATGCCTCCGGATTCTCCCTTTGCCTTTGGTTTCAAGAAGTCGGGTTTCAGGCATTTCCACGCCGGCGGCACGGGCCATCCTGGCGTAGGCTGCCTCCATCGGTCCATCGGCGCCGTCCGCGCTGACGTCGAATTTGACCATCCATGCCTCATGGGTGTCCGGCACCGCGCCAGCACCCGGGAGCACCTGGCCCGAGCCATTTCGCGGAAGCGCGATCAGCGCCTTGGGCCGGGCACCTCCGGCCGAGGAACCCACGGCAGCAAGTAGTTTCAGATCGATTTCGTCGGTGCTTTCCGCCCGCATCGCGGCCTGCTGAAGGGCGTCCAAGGATACCGACTCCGACGGCTGATCGATGCCGTTCCGTTCGGGTTCATAGGTCAGTGCCCCCATGCCGTGCGCACCCACGTAGGCCAGCATGGAAAGAGCGCTGACGTCATGCGCCGCAGTGCCTTGCTGGCGAAACCATTCGAGCATCACGCGCCGGCCCCAGGCATCGGGCAGGGAGTCGTCAAACAAGCCGGGGAGCCTCCCATTCTCACGCATTTGAATGCCCATGCGCAAAGGCAGGTTGAAGGGAGATAGTTCAATGCCGCCCGCGATAAAATCCGGGTCGTATTCAAACACGATGCCTTTCGATGTTTCTGCCAGGCGGCCAACCTTTTGCCCGAGATATTTGACGACGAGCTGGCTCATGATTGTTTCCTGCTGCCGCGCCGACGTTCGGGTCGCACCACCTCGTCCAAGCGCATGCCCGTAAAGTCCTGCTCACGCCCAATGCGGTCGAACTCTGAAAGCAGACCCAGCAGTTCCAGGATTTTGAGCAACCGCCAAAGGGAGATTTTCCCGGTGCGTTCAAATAGTACGTAGGTTGACGATTTGAGTCCGGCACGCCGCGCGATTTCCGCCTGCGTCCATGCTTTTTGCAGTCGCCGCGCCCTGATCCGCGAAGCTAATTCGGAGGCGACTTCTGCATGACTTTTAAGCGATAACATTATGCCTATTAATCAAGAAATATTGATTATAGCGATAAAATAATAATGGTTAAATAGGCGATCCGGTATTCATGGTAACAAAATAACGGCAGCAAGCGGCGGTGTGGAAAGGCAGAAGTTTTCGTGGTAATGCGCGATAGGGGGCAAAAGTTTTCACGCACAAATAGACGCACAAGAGTCCGGCATTTTCGGTCAAATCGGGCTACTCGCTGACATCTTGCGTCAACAGACCGAAGTCCTGCAATCCAATGACATGGAGAGCATAAGTCCTGAAATGCCACTCCAAGTCATCGCTTGTCAAAAGGCAAGAATGGCTGCCCGGGTAGGGATCGAACCTACGACCAAGTGATTAACAGTCACCTGCTCTGCCACTGAGCTACCAGGCAATCTAGACCATCCCCCGCAAAGGGAGGGGCAAAAGATGCAGGACCGTATGCCGTGTCAATGCTCCAGTTGAACAAAAGTGGGGCCGCGCAAAGTTTTGGTTGCTCTTCAATGTGAAAACCGATTGGGTCACCACCTTTTCCATTACGCCTGCCTCCATTCCGGAGCGACCAGGTGGAACGAATTCCATGAAGCAAAATCTAGTCCTCAACGTCGCCCCGCGCGCCCAGTCCGGCCGTAGCGCATCGCGGCGCCTCCGCAAGGTAAACCGCCTTCCCGCAATCCTTTATGGGAAGCATTCCAAGCCGGAAATGCTGGCGATCGACGGGCCCGAATTCACCCGGCTGCTCAAGACAGTGGGGGGACGGGCGCTCATCATCGAGCTCGCCCGGTCCGACTCTCAGGTGAAGGCTCTCTCGTTTCTCCAAGAGATCCAGCGCGATCCCATCACGGATCGTTTTGTCCACATCGATCTCCATGAGGTGAAGGCCGATGAGACTTTCGAGATTCGTGTCCCGGTTCAGGTCGCAGGCGAATCCTTTGGCGTCAAGAACCAGAGCGGCGTCTTGGAAATCGCCACCCCGCATTTGCGCATCCGCTGCCTGCCCAAGGATCTGCCGGAGTCGATTGTGGTCGACGTGACGGAGCTCAAGGTGGGTGAGACGTTCAAGGTCTCCGAGCTCAAGGTGGTTGCCGGCGTCAAGTTTCTGGATCCGAAGGGACAGCCGGTCGTCTCGTGCGTCGAGCCCGTCGCTGAAATTGTCACTGCGGAGGCGACTCCGGCAGCCGCCGCGGCCGCTGCTCCCGCCGCAGGTGCCGCTCCCGCTGCAGGTGCGGCGCCGGCCGCCCCGGGTGCCGCCGCTCCAGCCGCGGGTGCAAAGCCCGCCGCTCCGGCCGCCGGCGCGAAGCCGGCTGCTCCGGCCGCGGGCGCCAAACCCGCCGCGCCGGCCAAGAAATAGGTTTTTATCGGATACGGTGGCTGCGAGGCACCTTGCCGCCACCGCCCTCCCGATTGTTCTTTGAGTCATGTCCATTGCGCTCGTCGCCGGTCTGGGTAATCCCGGTCGGGAATACGAGGGCACCCGTCACAACCTCGGCTGGATCGTTCTCGATTCGCTGGCCCAACGGCACCACCTCACCTGGAGGCCCGATGGCCGATTCGAGGTGGAGATCGCCCGCTGGGATGCAGCCGGACGCACACTGTACCTGGTGAAGCCTCAAAGCTTCATGAACGACAGCGGACGGCCCCTTCGGCAGTTGGCCAGCTTCCACAAGGTGCCGACCTCCGCGATCATTGTCGCGTATGACGACATCGCCATCGAGCTCGGTTCCGTGAAGGTGTCCGTGAGAGGCAGTGCTGGTGGTCACAACGGTGTGGCCAGCCTGCTGGAGCATCTCGACGATGGCTTTGTGCGCTACCGGCTCGGCATCGGCCCGAAACTGCCGCCGCAGATGGACATCAAAGACTTCGTGCTGGGATCCTTCACTTTGGAACAACGTCAACTCCTTACACAAAAACTCGACCGCCTCGTCGCCGGACTGGAACTTCTCATCACGGAAGGACCGGACCGGGCGATGACCCAACTCAATCGCAGAGACAAAAATGAAACCGACCAAACGCAGCTACCGCGCGACCTTCATCCTGGATAATCGCGGCAAGGAAGACTCCATCGATCAGATCATCGATGGCGTGAAGCAGGATATTGCCGCCGTCGAAGGCGAAGTCACCGGCGTGGAAAATCTCGGCCGCCGCGAGTTCGTGCGTGTCACGGACCGCAAGCTGACCGGGGGCACCTACGTGCAGGTCGCCTTCTCCGCCCCGCCGTCGGGCCCGACTGCTCTTCGCGAGCGTCTCCGCCTCAACCAAAACGTCTATCGCACCTTCGTTCAGTCCCTTTGAACCGCTCGTCGCGGCAGTTCCCATGGCCTCCCTGAACAAAGTCTTCCTGATCGGCAATCTCACGCGCGATCCCGAACTGCGGGTCACGCCAAAGGGCACCGCCATCTGCCAGTTCGGCATCGCGGTGAATCGGCAGTTCAAGGACGATTCAGGCGCGACGCGTGATGAAACCACCTTCGTGGACATCGAGGCGTGGGGCAAGCAGGGCGAACTCGTCTCAAAGTACCTGGCGAAGGGTTCCCAATGCATGGTTGAGGGCCGGCTCAAACTCGACCAGTGGGAAGACAAGGCCAGCGGCCAGAAGCGCAGCCGCCTCAAGGTTGTGCTCGACAACGTCCAGTTTCTTGGCGCCCCTCGCGGAGCGGGCGGCGGCGGCCAGTCACATTCCCCGGGCGGGGACGAGGTGGACCAGACCCAGTCTCCGTCCCATGAACGTTCCGCGCCTCCCGCACGCTCCAAGGCACCGCCGGCCCAGACCGAAAACATCGACGAAGACGTTCCCTTCTAGGTTCGTCGCCGGCCGCGAATCCGTCCATCCGCACGCCCATTTCATCCACCGTCCGCAGACCGCACCACTCTCAACACGTCACCCATCATGGCTCACAACGAAATTCTTCTCCTTCAACCCGTCGACGGACTCGGCGGCGAGGGGGATCAAGTCAAAGTTCGCGCCGGCTTCGCCCGCAATTTCCTCTTTCCGCGCAAGATCGCCGTTCCGGTGACCCGCGCCAACAAGAAGCACGTCGAGGCACTCAAGAAGCGCCGTGCGGAACGCGAGGCCGCCGAGCTCTCCGGCGCGCAGGAGCTTGCTCGCAAGCTGGAGAAGGCCTCGCTGGCCTTCGCGGTCAAGACCGGCGAGGGCGGCAAACTCTTTGGCGCGATCACTTCGGCCGACATCCATGCCAAGCTTGTCGAGGCCGGCATCACCGTGGACAAGAAGCGCATCCACCTGCACACGCCGGTGAAGACGCTGGGCAAGCACGAAGTGAAGGTCCGCCTGCACTCCGACGTTTCCGTCGAGCTGTCGTTCGACGTCGTCTCGGAAAATCCGATCGAGCCCGTGGTCGAGGAGAAGCATGCCGGTGAGGTGCGTGAAAAGAAACGCCCGGTGCGCAAGGCCACGAAGGAAAGGGACGCCCAATAAGGTCCGTTCCGGATTGAATCCGACGGTTTTTGACCAGGGAAGCCGCGACATCTTCGCGGCTTCCCGATTTTCACCCCAAGCCAAGGAAACAGGGCGGAAGCTGGTTTTCCCGACGGTTGCGAAGGTCTCCTGATATGGCCGACGATGCTCCCCACACCACCTTCCGCCGCAAGCGCCGGAGTGGGCCCGATCCGGCCCACTCGGGCGACGGCGGAGCGGTCGGGCGCATGCTGCCGCATTCGATCGAGGCGGAGGAATACCTGCTGTCCTGCTGTTTTCTCGACGGATTGGACGTGGTTTCCCGGTGCCTGGAGAGCCGCATCTCGTCGACTTCCTTTTACGTCCCGGCCCATCGCACGATCTTCGAGAAGCTGGAAGAACTTTACAACAAGCAGGCACCCATCGATATCGCGGTCGTGGCGGAGGAGCTGAAGCTGTCCCGCCAGATCGATGAGATTGGCGGTTTCGCGTTTCTCACCCAGATCGCCAATCGCATCCCGACGACGGCACAGGCCAGCTATTTCATAGAGAAGGTGCGGGAAAATGCGTTGCTGCGGGATCTGGTCCGCATGGCCACCGGCGCCATTGAGCAGTGCTACGAGTTCAGCGGCGGCATCGACCAGTTTGTCGACACGATCGAGCAGCAGTTGTTTGCAGTCACCCAGAACCGCACCTCGGAAAGCGCGCGCCCGATGAAGGAGCCGACGCGGGAGGCCATGAACGTCATCACGAAGATGATGATGAAGAAGGGCGAGCTCACGGGAGTGTCCTCCGGGTTCAAGGACCTCGACCAGTTCACCTTCGGTTTTCAACGCCAGGAAATGATCGTCCTCGCGGCACGCCCGTCCATGGGCAAGACCTCGCTCGCGCTCAATTTCGCCGAGGCGGCGGCCATGCCGAAGCGCGGTGAAGGCGTGCCGGTCCTGATCTTTTCGCTGGAAATGGCCAGCTCCCAGCTCGCCTTGCGCATGCTGTGCTCGCGTGCGCGGGTGAACATGAAGCTCATGCGCGACGGACTGCTCTCCAAAAACGGCGCCGAACAGCAGGAACTCGTCAAGGCGGCGGACGAATTCAGCAAGGCGCCAATCCTCATCGACGACTCGTCGCACCTGACGATCATGACGCTCAGGGCAAAGGCCCGGCGATTGAGCTCCCGCCAAAAATTCGGACTGATTGTTGTTGATTACTTGCAGCTGATTGCGCCGACGGATCCCCAGACGCCGCGCGAACAGCAGGTCGCTGAGATTTCCCGGGGATTAAAGGGTCTGGCCAAGGAACTCGATGTGCCGGTCCTTGTTCTCAGTCAGCTGAATCGTTCGGCTGAAAAGGAAAACCGCACACCCAAACTATCTGATCTGCGTGAATCAGGATCGATCGAGCAGGATGCTGACGTGGTGCTCATGCTCGCGCGGCCGAAGGACGCCGAGGATAAATTCCAGGTCGCCGCAGACTCGGCCGAGTTAATCGTTGCCAAGCAGCGAAACGGACCGGTAGGAGAGTTGAAGCTTACGTTCTTACGAGAGATCACCCGCTTTGAAAACTACACACAGTAACCCGTTTCACCGGGTGGTTCGCCTCGTTGCGGTCACGGCCCTTGTCCTGGCCGCGGGCTGGCGCCTCTGCGCCCAGAGTCAGCCGCCGCAGGCGGCCGAGGCGGGGTATCGCGTCGGCACGATCACCGTCAAATTTGTGGGTGCCGCCAACGTGAACGAGCAGGTCGTACGGGCCAACATGCAGGTGCGTGAAGGTGGCATGGCGGACGATGCGATGATCGACAGCGACATCCGTTCACTTTATCGCACCGGGCTGTTCGAGTTTGTCGAGATCAAGTACGAGGTGCGTCCGGACCAGACGCGCAACCTTGTGGTCGAGGTGACGCCGAAGTTCCGGGTGCTGACGGTCCGGTACGAAGGCAACACCAAGGTGAAGTCGCGTCGCCTGGAGAAGGAGGTCAAGACCAAGGCAAACCTCGCCCTCGACGAGCGCCAGGTGAAGGAGGACGCGGAGAAGATCCGTGAGTACTACCAGAAGGCGGGCTACAACCAGATGTCGATCACCTACGCGATCGAACGCGACCGCAGCACGGGTTTCGGCACGGTCATCTTCAAGATCCGTGAGGGCAACAAGGTGCGCATCGGTTCGATCAATTTCACCGGCAACGACCACGTCAAGGCGCGCAAGCTCCGCAAGGAAATGGAGACCAAGCGCTGGTGGATGTTCTCCTGGCTGACCGGTTCCGGCCGCTTCAAGGACGACCAGTTCGAGGACGATCTGGACAAGGTGCGCGACTATTATCGTGAACAGGGCTATCTCGACGTCGAGATTGAGAACGACAAGATCCGCTACGACTATCCAACTCCCAACCGCCTCGTGCTCACCGTGCAGGTGTCGGAGGGGAAACAGTACAAGGTGGGGGACATCGCCTTCAGTGGAAACAAGCTCTACCAGAGCGGGCTGCTCCGGCTCATCCCGTGGAGCATCGCCGAGTTGATCCGCGTCCACGAAGATCCGCGGTTCCTCCCGCCGTTGCCGAGCGTCGAGGCGGCCCGGGGGGGGTCCCACCCACCCCCCCCCGCGGGGGCGGTGGGGGGG
>CAZOXB010000038.1:7821-21547 GCA_964583635.1 uncultured Opitutaceae bacterium
TGGAAACAAGCTCTACCAGAGCGGGCTCCTGCGGCTCATCCTGCGCCAGCGTCCGGGGATGGTCTTCCATCCGTCGAAACTCGATGAGGATGTGACCGCGCTGGAGGATTTCTACGGTCGCGACGGCTACCTCGACACGCGCATCCGCCTGGTCCGCAAGCCGAACATCGGCACCGGCAACATCGACATCGAATACCAGATTCAGGAGAGTGAAAAATTCTTCGTCGAATCGGTGAAGATCGAGGGCAATACCAAGACCAAGAGCATCGTGATCCTGCGCGAACTCGTACTCGGTCCGGGAGAGGTCTTCGACATGGTCCGCATGAAGATCTCGAAGCAGCGCCTGGAGAACACGCGTTTCTTCGAGGATGTGAACACCACGCCCGAGACCTCCAACATTCCGTCCCGGCGCAACCTGAAGGTGGCCGTCAAGGAAGGTCGCACAGGCAACCTGACCTTCGGCGCCGGTTTCAGCTCGCTGGAGCGCGCCGTCATCTTTGCGGAGCTCACGCAGTCGAATTTCGACCTCTTCAATCGCCGCAGCTTCTTCCAGGGGGATGGGCAGAAGTTCCGCCTTCGCATGCAGCTTGGCTCGCAGTCCAGCGAGCTCGTCATGTCGTTCGAGGAGCCCTGGCTGTTCGAGCGCGAACTGGCGCTGGGCTTCAGCATCTTCCGGACGAGTTCCGACTACGACAGCGCCTTCTACGAGGAAATCCGCACCGGCGGGGAAATCTACCTCCGCAAACGTCTCTTCGAACTCGTCGAGGCCAAGCTGTCATACGCCGCCCAGGAAGTGGAGATCAAGGATGTGGACGAGAGCTTCCAGCTCTACTTCCCGCAGGGCAAGAGCTTCCTCTCGACCGTCAGTTTGCAGATGCTGCGCGACACGCGCGACAAGATCGTCAACACCACGAACGGCAACCGCGCCGAGTTGAACCTCGACCTGTCGACCGATGCGATCGGTTCCGACTTCAACTATTACAAGGTGGATTTCCGCGGCTCTCAGTTCTTCCCGATCTTTGAGACGCAATCCCAGGTCATCGCGGTCTACGGCCGTATCGGTGTCCTTGATACGTTTGGCCGCAATGACAAGGGCAAGCCGCGCTTCGAATACTTCACGCTGGGCGGCCCCTACAATCTGCGCGGCTTCGAGTACCGTGACGTCGGTCCGAAGAATTCCTCGGGTGAACCCATCGGCGGCCAGAGCTACGGCTTCTTCTCGCTCGAGTACACGATCGACATCGTGAGCCCCATCCGCTTCGCGATCTTCTACGATGCGGGCTTTGTCAATGAGCACCCCTACGACTTCAATCCGAGCAAGTACAACGACAATTTCGGCTTCGGCCTCGGGCTCTTCGTCGCTGGCGCACCGTTGCGGCTCGACTTCGGCATTCCGATCACCGGGGACCGCTTCAACAAGAAGGGCAACCAGTTCAACTTTTCCTTCGGCACCCGCTTCTGATTTTTCCAACCTCCGCTGTTTCCAATCCAAGTTATGAACAACGTCCTCCGACTCCTCACCTCAATGGCCGTCCTTGGCTGCATGACGCTCGTGGCCCGGGCCCAACCTGCGCCCAAGGTCCTGGTCATCGACATGCAAAAGATCTTTGAAGGTCATTATAAGACCGAAGAGAACACCGCGAAGCTCCGCGCCGACGAACAGAAGGCGCAGGTCGAGCTCGAACGCCTCTCCAAGGAGGGCCAAGCCATTGTCGACAAGTACAAGGAGCTCGTGGAGGCCGCGGAAAGCACCCGCAACAGCCCGGTCGCCTCGAACGACGCCAAGAGCAAGGCCGACAAGGAGGCCCAGGGCAAGATGGAGGAGATCCAGAAGAAGCAGCAGGAGGTGCAGGGCTTCCGCACCAATGTGGAACGCCATCTCCAGCAGCGTCTCAGGCTCTTCCAGGAGCAGATCATCGAGGAGATCAGCAAGATCGCCACGGATATCGCCAAGAAGAAGGGCGCCACGATGCTTATCGACAAGTCCGGTCGCACCAATTTCGGCATTTCGAACTTCATCTACCTGGATCCGGCCTATGACATCACGGATGAGGTCCTGAAGGAAGTGAACAAGGACAAGCCCGCGGCAGCCGCCAAACCTGCCGCCGCCGCGACCACCACCGCGCCCGCCCCGGCGAACGACAGCCCTTCCGTGAGTTTCCCCGGCGCCAAGAAATAGGCCGGTTCCCGTCCGCAATTTTCCAACCCGTCCCGGTCCTCCGAGGCGGGTTTTTTTGTGCATGCGCGCGGTTGCCAGCCGCCCGCCGCTCACCACGCTCGCTGCATGCACGCCTCCTTTACCGCAGATGAGATTGCGGCCATTGTCCGGCCCCGTGCCGTCAAAGGTGCCACCACCGAAATCCTTCGCGGCATTGCCGGCCTGTCGGCGGCGGCACCCGGCGATCTCTCCTTTCTTGGAAATGCCAAATACCGGAACCAGGTGCGCGACAGCCATGCGTCGCTCATCCTGCTGCCTGCTGACTTCGAGGGTGAACCGGCGACCGGCCAAATGTACCTGTGGGTCGAGAACCCATCCTCCGCCTTGTCGCTGATTTGCACCCGCATTCAGCAATCGCTCTGGCCCAGACCCTCCCCTGGCATTCATCCGAGCGCCGTGGTTTCCCCGCGAGCGAAGGTGGCCGCCAGCGCCACGATCGGCCCCCTTTGTGTGGTGGAGGGCGACGCCACGGTGGGCGAGCGTTGTCATCTTCAGGCGCAGGTCTTCCTCGGGCGGAGTGCCTCTCTTGGCGATGACTGCTGGCTCCAGGCGGGATGCGTCGTCGCCGCCGAATGTCTCCTGCATGCCCGCGTCCGCCTGCAGCCGGGAGTGATCGTGGGTTCCGATGGCTTTGGCTATGAATTTGTGGGGGGGCGGCATGAGAAGGTGCCACAAATCGGCATCGTTGAAATCGGTGCCGATGTGGAGATTGGCGCGAATTCCACGCTTGATCGGGCACGCTTCAGCCGGACTTGGATCGGCGAGGGAACCAAGATCGACAACCTTGTGCAAGTCGGTCATAACGTGATTGTTGGAAAACACTGTTTATTGTGTGCCCAAGTCGGAATTTCCGGCAGCACGACTTTGGAGGACTATGTGGTTCTGGGAGGGCAGGCCGGCATTGGCGGGCATATCACGCTCGGCAAGGGCACCAAGGCTGCGGGACAGGCCGGCATTTCCTCGGACACGGCCCCCGGCAGCTTCCTGCGGGGAACCCCGGCGCTTTCATTCCAGCTTGAACAACGGATCAATGTCTTGAAACAACGTCTGCCCGACCTGTTCAAGAGGGTGAGCGGCATCGAGGAACAGCTCGAAGGGCTAAAAAAGTCTTCCTCGCGCGGGACGGTTGAATAAGGTCCGGGCACCTGCTCCATGACTCACAAGCCCGGTCTGAAGATTTTTTCCGGTAACTCGAACCGTCCTCTTGCCGAGGAGATATGCCGCCATATCGGCATGCCGTTGGGGGAGGCGACGGTCACGAGTTTCCCCGACGGGGAATCCTTCGTGAAGATCAACGAGAACATCCGGGGCTACGATGTCTTTCTGGTTCAATCGACCTGTCCTCCGACGAACCACCACCTGATGGAGCTGCTGATCATGATCGATGCCTGTCGTCGGGCATCCGCGCATCGCATCACGGCCGTGCTTCCGTTTTACGGGTATGCGAGGCAGGACCGCAAGGACCAGCCCCGCGTGCCGATCACGGCGAAACTGGTGGCCAACCTGCTGACTGCGGCCGGTGCCAATCGGGTGCTGACCATGGACCTGCACTCCCAGCAGATACAGGGCTTCTTCGACATTCCGGTGGATCATCTCTACGCGTCACCCACGCTGTTCAAGTACCTCTCCCAGGCGCCCAAGGACAACCTCGTCGTGTGCTCGCCGGATGTGGGAGGCATGAAGATGGCTGCCGCTTATGCCGACGTGCTGGGCGCCGGCCTCGGCCTGGTGGCGAAGAAGCGGACGAGCGCCACCCATGTCGAGGCGATCAATGTCGTGGGCGATGTGAAGGGCTGCGACGTCCTGCTCGTCGATGACATCACGGAAACCGCGGGCACACTGACCGCGGCGGCGCGGCTGCTGCGCGAGCACGGGGCCCGCAGTGTGCGGGCGGCGGTGAGCCATTGCATTCTGAGCAACATGGCCCGTGACCGCCTTTCGGAGGGTTCAATCGACGAGCTGATCATCACCAACTCGATTCCGAATGACCCCAAGGGCCTCCCCATCACCATTCTC
Organism: uncultured Opitutaceae bacterium; assembly: GCA_964583635.1. Taxonomy (GTDB): domain Bacteria; phylum Verrucomicrobiota; class Verrucomicrobiia; order Opitutales; family Opitutaceae; genus UBA6669. The sequence continues at coordinate 12,056 of CAZOXB010000038.1, forward strand.
AGCATCGCGAGTCTGCTCGGCGAGGCCATCCTGCGGATCAACCACAACGAAAGTGTGACCGGGCTCTTCAAGGTGAAGGGGTTCTAGGCCCGCTCCCGGCTCCCGCCGCAAATGCAGCGGCTGCGACCACCGGTTCGTCAGCATTACCAGTCATGAAATCCAATCTGCCTCTGGCAGCCCTGCTGCTTGCCCTTGCCGTCTCGCCCGTAGGCGCCTGCGCCGCTGAAAAGGCCAGGAGTGGCGAAGTGGATAAACCGGATATCCGAACGGATCCGGCACCCCTTGCGGACGGGCGTGGACCGTCAGTCACAAGCTACGCCGATGTTGTCGAAGCGGCGCAGAAGGCGGTCGTTTCGGTGAACATCACCAAGATCATCATGCAGCGCCAGCAGATCAATCCGCTCTTTCGCCAGTTCTTCGGTGATCAGATTCCCCAGGAACGGGAATCGCGCGAGCAGGGCATCGGATCCGGCGTCATCGTCTCCAGCAATGGCTACATCCTCACCAACAACCATGTGGTCGAGGGCGCCGACGTCCTCAATGTGACCTTGCCGGACGAGCGTGAATTCACCGCCCGTGTGATCGGCACCGACCCGCAGACGGATGTCGCCGTCATCAAGGTTGACGCGCGGGATCTACCCGCGTTGACGCTGGCGGACTCCGACAAGATGCGCGTCGGGGACGTTGTTTTCGCGATCGGGAATCCCTTGGGCATCGGTCAGACGGTGACCATGGGCATCGTGTCCGCCCTCGGACGCAACAACCTCGGGCTCCTCGATCGCGAGAACCAAGTCGGTTACGAGAACTTCATCCAGACCGACGCTGCGATCAACATGGGCAATTCCGGTGGCGCACTCATCGACGCGAAAGGACGCCTCGTCGGAATCAATACCGCGATCGTTTCCACCACCCGGGGCAACATCGGCATCGGCTTTGCCATACCGGTGAACCTCGCTTCCTTGGTCATGCACAGTCTCGTGGAAACCGGATCCGTGGTGCGTGGTTTTCTGGGGGTGAACGTGGATCCCTTGAATGCCAGCCTTGCCGAAGCCATGGGCCTGAAGAAGGATGCGCGGGGAGTGGTCATCACGCAGGTTGAGCCCGGCAGCCCGGCCGCCAAGGCGGGCCTCAAGCGGGGTGATGCGATTCTCTCGATCAATGGCCGCACGATAGCCTCACGCCAGGACCTGCGGCTTTTCATCTCCCAGTTCACGCCCGGGACCGAAGTGAGTGTGAGAACGATCCGGTCGATCGGGAAGGGGCGCGACCATGGCGGCGGTCAGGCGAAGGAAGTGGAGACGTTGGTGAAACTCGGCAAACGGAGCGACGGGGTTGACTCCAACGAGCTGCTCCCGGGCGTTTCGGTCGAGGCGGTGACGGATGAAATCCGCCTGCGACTCAACCTTGAGGACCGCGTGAACGGTCTGGTGGTGACGGAGGTCGCGCGAAACTCCCCGTTTGCCGACCAATTCCGGCCGAATGTGGTCATTCTCGAGGTCAATCGTGTCCCCGTGAACGACGTCGAATCGGCCCGCGAAGCGATCGTAAAGGGACGCAACAATCTCTTCCTCGTTTATTATCGCCGTGCCTACCGCTACCTTCCGGTCATGATTCCCTGACGGCGAGGCATCAGCTGCCCGGCTTCTCGATGGGAATCTTCCGGAGCGATTCCGGAAGGGCATCCGGAGCGTAGTTGGGAAAACTCAATTCCAGCAGCGAGAACGACGGCACGTCGAACTTCATGCCGCCGGGGCTTCGATCGACCAGCATCGCCACGGCGGTCGGCATGCCTCCGTGTCGACGGACAATATCGAGACATTCGATGACCCGGCCGCCGCGGGTGACCACGTCCTCGACGATCAGCACCTTTTCGCCCGGGCTGAATTTGAATCCCCGCCGCAGCACGAGTATGTTGTTCTCCTTTTCAGCGAAGATGAAGCGGGCATTTGACTGACGTGCCACCTCCTGGCCAATCACCAGACCGCCCATGGCCGGAGCGAGCACGGTGGTGAATTCGATGTCAGCCGCAGACCGGATCTTCCTGAGCAGCATTTCGGTCAGCCGGGTGACTGCGTCCATGTGCTGGCAAACCTGCGCACACTGAAAATAGTATTCGCTGTGCAGGCCGGAGCGCAGGACGAAGTGTCCGCGAAGGAGGGCCTTGGTGCGGGTGAAAATCTCAAGAATTTCAGTCTGTTGGGCATCCATCGATGATGCGCACGTTGGCGGGCGAACCCCCGCATGCCAAAACGTTTCTTGAGCGGGATTCAACGTTTCGCGAAATGGGCTGTGTCGGCCAGCGATGCCTTGCGCCGAAGCGGTTCCGAGGCATGCTGTGTCCGTGGTCATCGAACGCACACCTATCGAAGATGAACTGGGCGATGTGCTCGACAAGGCGTTGCGTCACAAAGGACTCACCGAGGCAGTGCTGGCTCAGCGGACCGGAGTGAGCGTGGGCAAGATCAGGGATGCCATCGACTATCGGTATGACTTGGATGCGGATGAGCTGACGCGCATTGCAGTGGCTTTGGGTCTCAACGAAGTGGGGTTCCGGGCGATGGCGAGCGGTCGTTATCCCGTTCCGGAGATCTGTGGATTGCCGTTCTGCCTGTACCCCCTGCGCATGACCCATGGCATCGGAGTGGCCAATGCCTATGTGGTCGCGGATTGTTCGAAACAATCCGGTCTTCTGTTCGATGCCGGACCCAGTTCCTCCGGTTTACGGCGGCTCTGGCCACCGCGCATCCGCAAGGTGGAGGCCATCTTTGTCACCCACGCCGAGACCGAACATATCGGCGGGCTGGACGATGCGCGCACCCGGGGCAATCCGCCGGTTTTCGCTCCCTCAGGAAGCCAGTTGGCCGGGGCAACCCAAGTGCGGGAAGGCACCCGGCTGGAGTTCGCTGGATTCACCGTGGAGGTCTGGAGCACTCCCGGCCACGCGGAAGCGCACAATTGTTATGTCGTGAGGGCGACCTCCGCGCCAGCCGGCACGCCCTTGCTTGTGTCCGGGGATTTGATTTTTGCCGGTTCCGTGGGAGGGGCGTTCTTCTGTCAGGAAAGGCTTCTGGCGAGCATGCGACGTATTTTTCAGCAATTGCCGGGTGAGACGGTCATTGCACCCGGTCACGGTCCGCTGACGACGCTGGAGAACGAACGCACCTACAACCCGTTTGTGAGCTGAGCGGCCGGTTGCCGGTGGATCCGGCGCCTGTCAGATTTTGCCGGCCTTGCGGGCTTCGATCAACCGATAGAAGTCGGTAAAAAGCGGGTCCGCGTCGTTCGGTCCCGGTGCCGCTTCGGGGTGATACTGGACAGAGAAGACCGGCAGGGTGCCATGGCGCAGGCCCTCGACGGTGTTGTCGTTGAGGTTGATTTCGGTGACCTTTGCGCCAGATTTTTCAAGGCTCTTGGGATCGGTCGCGAAGCCGTGGTTCTGGGCGGTGATGGACACCCTGCCTGTCTCGAGGTTCTTCACGGGCTGATTGCCACCGCGATGGCCGAACTTGAGCTTGAAGGTTGATCCACCCAAGGCGTGGGTGATCATCTGATGCCCGAGGCAGATTCCGAAAACCGGGAAGTCGGGCAGCAGGTTCGTCACAGTCCTGTGCACGTAGTCCAGCGCAGATGGGTCACCGGGCCCATTGGAGAGAAAAACCGCATCAGGGGCGTGCTCGCGCACAAGCTCGGGAGAGGTCATCGCCGGGAATACCTGCACGTCGAAGCCGTGGTTCACGAGTTTCCGGTAAATGGAATACTTGGCGCCGTAGTCGAAAGCCGCCACGCGGAAACGCCGGGGAGGCGACTGAAGGACATTCAGGGAAGTGCCAACCGGCATGTAGGCTGAATTGTGGTTGGCGGGATCATCCGCTTTCCAGATGAACGGCTTGCTCGTCGTGACGTCACGCACGTAGTCGGCACCGGCCATGTCCCTCCAGGCGCGGGCGCGTTGAACGGCTTCCTCGTCGCTGATCGGCCGGGTGCTGAAGCAGCACTTCATGGATCCCTCCACGCGCAACTTTTTCGTGAGCGCACGCGTATCGACCTCGCTGATACCCGGGATGCCGTGGCATTTCAGATAGTTGTCGAGTGTCTGCTGACTGCGCCAGTTGGAGACCACCGGGGACAACTCGCGCACCACCAGTCCGGAGCACTTGGGGGCATCCGCCTCCGAATCCGCAGCCGCGATCCCATAGTTGCCGATCTGCACGGCGGTCAACGTGACGATTTGACCGAAATACGACGGGTCCGTGATGATTTCCTGGTAACCCGTCATCGATGTGTTGAAAACACATTCGCCGGCGACGGTGGCTTCGGCGCCAAAGGCGAGACCCCGGAAAACGGAGCCGTCTTCGAGTGCAAGGATCGCGGATTTTCGCGTGGACATTGAAGTCGAACGAAACGCGGCGATTAGCCACCTGCCAAGGGTTTTATCGCGCCAAGGCATTTTTCGTGATGTTCGCACGTGGAAGGCATTTTTGCCTGTCGTTTGACATCTCCGGCGACGGGTCCGATGGTGGTGCAGACATCCATGGCATACCAAGAAGACCGTTCCGTCTGGTTTGAAGGACAGGGACTTTGGCAACACGTACCCGCGGCACAATGGCAGGACTGGATCTGGCAACTGAAGAATCGCATCACGACGCTGGACCAGCTTGAAAGATACATGACGCTGACGCCGGAGGAGCGTCGGGGTGTTGCCTTTGCGGGCAAGAAACTGGCGCTGGCGATCACGCCCTATTTTTTCAATCTCATCGATCACAACGATCCGAATTGCCCCATTCGCAAGCAGGTGATTCCGCGCGAGGGCGAATTGTATATCGCGAAGGAGGAGATGCTGGACTCCTTGGGCGAAGACGAACATTCGCCGGTGCCAGGCCTCGTTCACCGTTACCCCGATCGTGTGCTCTTCCTGGTCACAGACCGCTGCGCGTCCTATTGCCGTTATTGTACGCGCAGTCGGCTGGTTTCAAACGCGCAGGACTACAACTTTCACCCCGAATATGAGCAAGGTTTGCGATATATTGAATCGCATCCCGAGATTCGCGACGTCTTGCTGTCGGGCGGCGATCCTTTGTTGCTCTCCGATAAGAAGCTTGAGCACCTCTTGAGCCGACTTCGGGCGATCAAGCACGTCGAGTTTATCCGAATCGGTTCGCGAATACCGGTTTTCCTTCCGCAGCGCATCACTCCCGAGCTTTGCGAGATTTTCAAGAGATACGGTCCGATCTGGATGAGTATCCACGTCAATCATCCCAAGGAAGCGACTGCCGAGCTTCGGGATGCCTGCGAACGTCTGTCGTTTGCCGGTGTGCCTTTGGGCAATCAAAGCGTCCTCCTCGCAGGCGTGAACGATGATGTGGACGTCATGAAGGCCCTCGTGCACCGCCTGTTGCGCATGCGGGTGCGTCCCTACTATCTCTATCAGATGGACCTGATCACGGGTGGGGCGCACTTCAAGGTCGATGTGCGCAAGGGTCTCGAGATCATCGAGGGTCTGCGCGGCCACACCACCGGCTACGCGGTTCCCCAGTATGTCATCGATGCCCCGGGCGGTGGCGGGAAGGTGCCGATCAACCCGAATTACGTTCATTCGATCACTGACGAGGAAGTCGTTTTTCACAACTATGAGGGCCGGATATTCCGCTATCCATTGACGTCGACGCCCGTGGCGGTGGATGAGGATGCGCGGGCATTGTTGAATCTCCCCGCAGGGTAAGAAAAAAAGTTGGAAAATTTTGAGCGTTTTCGAATGGCCGCCGTCTACCTCCATGTAGTCAGCTGTCGCTTAGGTAACGACAGTTGTTTGTAGTTCTTACGGTTTGCTTGGTGTTAGGTCACAAGGCCGCCTCTGAAAAGAGGCGGCCTTAGTGTTTCCATGAACGGGCTTTCAAATGGGTCTTGCGGCTTTTGCTTGCAGAACGATGCGGAGTGGGTCTTGGCTTCGTGTGCTCGTAGGGGTGTCCTCCGCGGAGGACTGAGATTGCGGTGCGCTCGACCGCTCGACCCTTTGAACCTGAAACGGATCATACCGGCGAAGGAAACCAGCAAGGGCGTGTCTGGAGGCATGGCCTCGTTTTCAAGCCCGGGGGTCCATTTTGGGTCGGGCATTTCAAAAAATGCGACTCCCGATCCTCTTCGTTTCCACCGTCCTTGCAAACGCGGCCTCTTCATTCGTATTTGCCCAGCCTCCAGCGGCCGAGCCGCCGGTCACACTCGATACCCTGCGGGTGACTGCCGACCTCTGGGAATCCCCGCTGGCCCGAATGCCGGCGAGTGTCACGGTCTTCGATGAAGCGACCTTGCGCGCCGGTTCCATCAGGCACTTTGGGGATCTCGCGGATCAGGTTCCCACGCTCACGTGGACCGGCGGCACGTCACGTCCGCGGTACCTTCAGATACGGGGCGTCGGTGAAAATTCCCAATATGAAGGGGAGACTCCCGATTCGACCGTGCGTTTCCTGGTGGACGATTTGGACCTCACCGGGCTGGGTTCCGTGGGCACGACCTTCGACGTCCGGCAGGTGGAGGTGCTGCGCGGTCCACAGGCCGGCGCCTTTGGTGCCAATGCCGCCGGCGGTGTCGTTCGACTGGTGACGAATGTTCCTACCCCCTATTGGACCGGGCAGGCTGGGGCAGGGATCGGCGGGGACTCCCTTCGCTTCGGCCAGTTCGCGGTGGGAGGACCGCTGACCGCCAGACGGGACGAACTGATGATGCGCCTCGCCGTCCAACAATCGTCGCAGGATGGATTCCGAAAGAATGTCACGCTGAACCGGGACACCAATGCGCGAGACGAATTCATGGCCAGGCTTCGCCTCACCTGGAATCCGCGCGATGTCTGGACATGGGGCACCACGCTGTTTCTGGCGGAATTCAACAACGGATTCGACGAATATGCCTTGGATAACAATGGCAGGCTGACCTACAGCGACCAACCCGGTCGTGATGAACAACGCTCGCTCGCGGCAAGCCTGCGAGGGGTTTTCACGGGGTGGGAAGGTGTGCGCCTTACCACCACGACCACCGCTTCGCGGACGCGGTCCCGCTACAGCTACGACGATGATTGGACGGCGGCTTCCTACGAGGGTTTCAGCGACCTCCATCGCACGCGCTGGCTGGCGAGCCAGGAGCTGCGGCTCGACTCGGAACCGAAAAAGGCGGGCAGGGCGGGGATCTCGCGATGGACTGTCGGCGCCTACTTCTCGGACACGGACGAACGTTCGCGTTATGCCAACATCGATCCGGGGAACGTGCGCAGGCTTCGGACGGTTTACCGCGCGGATCAGATCGCCCTGTTCGGACAGCTCGGGCACGATTTCTCGCCGCGGACCCGTCTCGTACTTGGATTGCGCGGCGAACGTGTGGATCTGCGGGGCGAGGGAGTCAAGACACGCTACCGGGCGAGTTCGAACCGGTTTGATCCGGAGGTGCGCGTCACACCGGCATTCGACGACACGATGATTGGCGGAAAACTGACGTTCGAGCATGACCTTTCGGATCACGAATTCGCCTTTGTTTCCGTGACGAAGGGCTACAAGGCGGGTGGGATCAATGTCGATGCGCGCATAGATCCCGCGGTGGATCCCCTGATGTACGCCACGGAGACGCTTTGGAATTATGAAGCGGGCATTCGCGGAAACTGGTGGAACCGGCGAATCACCGGGGAAGCCACCCTGTTTTATCTCGACCGGCGCGATGCGCAGGTGCGCGACTCGGCGGGGTTTGGCGGCAGCTACCGGTTCTTCACGGACAACGCGAATGACGCGCACGTCCATGGACTCGAGATGAGCGGGACCTGCGCGCTCACGGAGCTCTGGAGTGTGCGCGGCTCGCTGGGGCTGATGCGCTCCAAGCTGGAGAGTTTCCTGACCTCTGACGGCACGCTCATCCCGGCGAGGGAACTCGCCAACACGCCTCACACGGGTTATTCCGTGGGCCTGCAGTACGGTCGGGCGGGCGGATTTTTTTTCAATGCCGACTGGATCGGACGTTCCCGGCAGTATGACTCCAACAACCAGAACGAAGCGCGGCGGGCCTTTGACGTCGTGAACACCAGCGTGGGGTTTGCCTGGCGCGGGTGGACCTACACGCTGTGGTGCCGGAACCTCTTTGATGAAACGTACGACAAGAGGGTGCTCTATTTCGGGAATGAGGAACCTGACTACACGGAAAGACGATACGAGGATCGGGCCGACCCACGACAGGTGGGCATCGAGGCCCGATATCAGTTCTGACGCGGGTGCCCGCGGCTTTTCAATCCAAGCGTTTCACGCGACGGTGCGGCTGCACACGGCGTCAAGTCGGGAGTTCCAACCTCTCCAAGGACCAAGCACGTTCGACACGGTCATCTCATCGTTCCAGAACCTTCACTGCCGGCCGGGGGGGAGCAAGGAAGCAAGACACGATCCCAAGGACTTGCTTACGCCCGCACCCGGGCAGGTCGGGCCGTGGCGCAGCACCGCAGGGAACGGTGCGAGGATCTCGGCCGATTTCGACCGGACCCCGACCATTTCTGTAAACCGCCGATCGTGGCACCCCATCGATTCCCGAAGACTTGTGGAAATTGTCGGGCCGCCACCCTGTCCGCTTACCAACCTTCGCTTGACGTCTGATATCAGTCAGACAGTCTGATTGAGATGGAAACGACCCTCACAGATTTTCAGCGGAACTTCAGTGCAGCCCGTGCAGCCGCCGACCGGGGGGAGACCATCAAGGTGAAGTCGGGCGAAGCCACGTATATCTTTGCCCGGACCACCGGCAAGCCGGAGCGCCCGTTCGCCGACCTGGAGCACCTCTTCGGCGTGATTCACCGACCCCGCCGCACGGAAAGTACGCATGAAACCGTCCGAACCCGCCTTAAAACGCGTCGTGCTGGTTGATACCGGCCCACTGGTAGCCGCGATTGACGCGGGAGATCCCCATCATCGCTGGGCGAAAGCCACGCTGCCCAAACTAACCGGCCGGCTTCTGACCTGTGAGGCTGTGGCGACGGAGGCCGTGCATCTGCTCGATAACGACCCGGCTGCGCTTGATTCCCTACGCGGGTTCCTTGAGCGGATGGAGATCGTGCCCGTCCTCCGCGAGGAGCTGGCCGGCATCTTCACGCGGCTCAAACGCTACGCTCCGCGAATGGACTTGGCAGATGGTTGTCTGGTCGCGCTGGCTGCGCGCGATTCCGACGCAGTGGTGATCACCACCGACACGCGTGATTTCGCGACCTACCGGATTCCGTTCGCCTCGCCGGAAGGTCTGTTCGTGGATTCCTGGTTGGACTCACCGAAATAAGAACGAGAACAAATGCCCGACCCAGGCTGCGGAGATCTGCTCGCTATGCACGAGCAACCATGTCTTTCAACAGGTTCCCGGCGTCCCGGCGGTAATCCCAGATCCCATCCGAGAGCGTGTTGCCATCGAGGTCATAGGTCACGCTCTGGGCGACCGCCGGAATCCGCGCCGAACGCGATTCGATCCGCATCACGTTGCTGCCGG
>CAZOXB010000039.1:0-20625 GCA_964583635.1 uncultured Opitutaceae bacterium
GAATTTCAAAGTCGCGTACGCGAGCACGCTGGCGACGATCACAAAGATGATCGTGCAGACCCAGAGGGTGACATAAAAGAGGTCCAACTGGGACCTGGCCACGGGACCTTCAGTCTCGAAGGTCGACTGCGGGCCGCTGGTCCACCCGCCCGTCAGGAGCGGCAAGCAGGCAACAACCAAAGCCTGGTAAACGCGGTGCAACGGAGTGCGGGAAACGGAGGGAAATGTCATGTAGCCGAAGAATGTGAGTGCAGCGGTCGGACGGACGCTGGCAAAATCAGGAGTCCGGATCCATTTCTTATCCAAAGTGCCATTTCAAGCTATTACTTGAAGGTCTGTCAGCCGGTTTTTTCGCACGCCGGCGTTCTTTGAAGGCGATTATTAGCACGCACGCGTTCCGAATACGTGCTGAAATGAGTGCTGCTTAGCGCCCGACGGCCCTTGCATACGTCGCGATGAGATCCGCGACCACCCGGCCGACGGTCTCCTCGCGGTTGAAATGCTCATATATCTTCCGGCGTGATTCGTCGCCCATCGCCAACGCCCGTTCACAGGCTTCGCCGAGCCCCTGCAGATCGTCGTGGGGATAGCGCAGGATTAATCCCGCCGCGGCGAGTGCCTCCAGCCGGTCGCCCGCCACCGAGTTTTCGCTGACGGGGACCATTCCCATGCAGCCTGACCAGAAGGGACGATCCGTGTGCGTGGCCGACATGGCGGGTGTGGCGAATTTCCGCCCTTCGGGACAAAGGCTGACTTTGTAGCGTCCCAAGTGTGACCGTTCAGCGACCGATATGGAGTGATCTGTGAACATCTTGAAAGCGCCCCGAAATTTCCTTTTCAGAAAATCGACCTGGCGCTTTCGGTGGGGGGTCAGTCCCATTTGTGAACCCAGAAAAATGATTGTCGGCTCAGGCTGCTCGATGAAGGACGACGAAAACGGAATGCAATTGGCTACCCAGCTGCGATGAATCGCAAGGCATCCTTTCTTCAAGCGTGCACCGTCAGGTCCCAGTGGACTTTCGTCGTGGATGAAGACGTCGAGATGGGGCGCCAACTCGCCGAAGCACGGCATCGTGCGACTGGCTTCGTCGAACGCATAATAGAGCAGCCGTACGTTGAGCTGTCGGAGCAGGGGGCCCAGTCTTCCCCAAGTTCCGGCGAGACTCTGGGGATGTTGCCCCATAAAAATGATCCACCACGTCTCATCGGACGGTTTGCGAGGGCAGAGTTGCAGAAACTCCATCACCGCGGCGACGCCCAGGACGGATGCCGGCTGGAAACTGAGTGCCGGATGGTTCAGTGCGTCGAACACCCGGGCGTTCTCGGCATGCCAGTCGCAATCGAGGCGGGCGAGGGCCAGCAGGGAGGCATCGCCGGGATTTTCGACCCGTTTGCTGACGTCAAGCCGCGGCAGGCGCTCAAGGTAGTCTTTGACCGGTTCCAGGCGGTCCGCCCAAGTGGTGAAGTGAAAGATGCGCTGGTTTCGCGCGGCGCCGGCCAGGGGAGACTGCGCAGAGTCGGGAGCCACACTCAAGCGGCGTCACCGCCAAAAGGAGGATCGATCCAAAGTGCGTCCGGCGGGATTGCGGGCCGGTTCCGCGAGGCAATCACACGATCGTGCAGTGACGGCATGCGGAGGAGTGTCTCATCCCTTGGCCCGTCGTCAATGTCATCCCAAACGTTCTCCATGGAGAAAAGATCCCGGCAAAGATCCCTTGACCGTTCGCCGTTGGCGTGACCGTTGAGCAGCAGGAGGAAGGGAGCCAGGGACGCATTCATGAGGATGCTATCGGACGGTGTGCCCGGGGATTGAACCCGAATCTTTTCCCTAGGGTGATCCCGATCGGCATTCAGGAATTGCGGTGCATCCGGGGTGATCGCGGACCCGATCCACCTCAAAGTGACGGCTGGAATCCACCGCGTTGATGTGCGTCAATGAAGGCGTGCCGGGCCCCTTTCATTCCCACACTCCCTCAATCCTTGGTGCCGGAGCAATCCAGCGGCCGTCGGTTTCCGGCTCGGGGCGCGCGCTGTTTCTCGATCGGGACGGCACCCTGATCGTGCATGTGCCCTATCTTCACCGGAAGGAAGGCGTGCAATTGATCCCGGGCGTGAAGTCAGCGCTCGAGGAGGCGAGGAAGGCGGGATTTGCGCTCTATCTCTTCACCAATCAATCGGGTGTCGGGAGGGGAATGTTTGCAATGGAGGCGGTCCATGATGTGAACCGCCATATGCTCGAGCTGCTCGGTGCCGCGCCGGATTATTTCGCGGGGGTGTGCATTGCCCCGGAGGCGCCCGATGCCCCGATCGTCTATCGAAAACCTTCGCCGCGCTACATTCTCGAGACCTGCCGTGCCGACGGGTTGGATCCACGCCAATGCTGGATGATTGGCGATTCGCCATCCGACTGGGAGGCCGGCCTGGCGGCTTGCATCCGCGTGGCGGCGGTGGGCTGCACGGCGGAGGAACCGGAAGAGCGGCGATCCTGGCGCGAAATGAAGGGAGTTCCCGGCTATCCGGACTTGGCGGCCGCTGTCCGGGCGATCGTCTAACGGGGACGATGCTCGCCAGACCAGGAACTCCGATTGTGGAGGGCCACGGTCCCTCGTGGCCGCGGGAATGCACCGCGCGGAACAACGCCGGCACGTCAACCCCGACAACGTCGTATCCCGCCGTCCCGGCCACGAGAGACCGTGGCCCTCCACAGCAGGCGCGACCCGCTTTCTTTGACGTTATTGCATCTGTGGCCGGGGCCACTCGCGGACGGACTCCGAACCCACGGTTTCCACCAACTGTTCACGGACCCAGGCGATCACTGGCGCCAGGCCGACCGCCAGCGACATCGGATGGAAGCCCGGCCAGAGGCGCTGGAGACGGCCGATTTCGAGGCACTTGGATCGGGCCCCGGTATACCTGCCGGTGTCGTAGACGATGCGCGACGGGTCGTAGCCGACCTCCAGGCAGATGAGTTCGGCAAACGTACGGATCGGATATTCCTCGCCCGCGCCGACGTTGACCAGCTGGCCGTCGACGCGACCGCTGAGTTCGAGGGCGACACGCACGAAATCATCGACGTGGATCAACTCGCGGCGTTGATGGCCGTCGCCCCAGAGGACCACCGGCTCATCGAAGAGACGGCCGCGAAGAATCTTCCGGATGAGGTCAAAGATGAAATGCAGCTGGCGCCCGTCCGCATGGTAGTCCGGACCGTACAGCGTTGACGGAATCAACGTGAGGTGACGCAGACCGTATTGCCTGGCGAGTGCCAGCTGTCCGATCCACATCATGCGCTTGGTCATCGCATACGTGAAGAGGCTGTCAATCGGCTGGCCCTCGAGGTAGTTTTCCTCCCGCAGGGACCGGTCGGGCGCGTAGGCGCAGCTCGTGCCGATCGATACCAGCTTGGCCTGCTTCTGCCGCGATGACCACCAGTCGAGCACGGTCGTGTTCAAACGTTGGTTGTGCACCCACTGTTCGCCGGGATGATGCAGGCAGAAATCCCCCGCCTGCGTCCAGGCCGCGAGATGATAAATGCGGTCGAAGCGCGCGGTTGTCCACGGGGCCAGCGCATTCGGATCAAGGAGATTGCAGTCCCGTGAGCGCGGAGCAACGACGCGGTGGCCGGCCCGCTCGAGAGCATTCCTCAGATGCCGGCCGAGGAAGCCATGTCCGCCGGTCATGAAGATCGAGAGCGATTCGCTCATGTGTCCTTCGGGTTGACGGGAAAATAGAACTCGACCCCGCGGGCGATCAGCCCTGCGTAACGCGCGAGGATCTCCTTCCGAAAATTCCATGCGAGCACGTAGTAGACGTCGGGCACGTCCTTGAATTTGTCCTCAATGCGGACGGGTATGTGGCTGCCGGGGGCGACGAGTCCGCGGCGGTGCGGGTTGCGCTCTGTCAGGCACTCGATCAGGTCGGTTCCCACGCCGTAGTAGTTGAGCAGTGTGTTGCCTTTCACCGGGGCACCCAGGCCGAAGACCCGCTTCCCCGCCTGGCGGCAGGCTTCCAGATACGCCCGGTTCTCGGTGCGGCGCCGGGCAATGCGGCGGGCAAAGTCCCGATACCACGCGGGCGCGTTTGCCCCGGACGCGTCCTCCGCGGCCATGAAACCGGCGATCCGCGCGCTGGGTTGGGCGCGGCTGACATGGGTGGCGTGCGCGATGATCGAACCGCCATGGATCGGTGAAAGCTCGGCGTCGAAAAGCGCCAGCCCATGCCGGCGGAGCAGCGTGTCGAGCGTGCGCACATTGTAATAGAGCAGGTGCTCGTGGTAGATCTGGTCGAAGGCGTCGTTCTCGACGATGCGCTTCATGTAGAGGAACTGGATCACGAAGACGCCGTCCGGGGCGAGACAGGCGCGTATCCCCTCGGTGACCGAATGCAGCTCCTCGAGATGGAAAAAAACTCCGGAGGCGTTGATGACCTCGAAGGTTCGGTTGAGGCTGCGGGCGGTCCCTTCGTTGAAGAACGCGCGCAACGTCGGCAGCCCCGCTGCGTTTGCAAGGTCCGAGGGAAGTTTGGCCGGTTCCACGCCGAGGATGTCGTAGCCAAGCGCGCGGTAATGCCGGAGCTGCGTGCCGTCGTTGGAGCCAATATCGAGCATCGCCTTGTGCGGGCGATGGCGGAAATGGCGGTGGTCGACGGACTGGGCGACAGACTGGAAGTGATCGCTCAGGGTCGTGGTGGTGCCGGAAAGATAGGTGTGATCGGCAAACATCGTTTCCTTCGGCACGGTGTGGTCGAGTTGAGCCGTCCCGCAGTGATCGCAGAGCACGACGGTGAGCGGATAGAACGGCTCGGAGCCCGCCTCATCCGGCCGGAGAAAGTGGTTTGCCCACGGCTGCCGTCCGAGATCAACGGCGGGGCTGAGTCGGGTCGAATCACAAACGCGGCAGATCATGAGAATTGGCTGGGATGGGTGGTGATGAAGCGTTCCGCCGCTGCCAGGGTTTCCGGCGTCCCGATATCGAGGAACGGTGCCTCCACCGTGCTCACGTGCACCCGGTTCCGCGCGGCGAGTGCGGGGAAGACGTCGTACTCGAAACTCAACGGACGGGTTGCGGGCAGTGCGCGGAGCGCGCCCTCGGTGAACGCGTAGACGCCCGTGTTGATCGTACCCGCCCCGGGGGTCTTTTCACGGAACGCCTTGAGCAGGCCGTGGGCGTCGATGTCGAGGGACCCGAACCGGCTCGCATCCGGCACGGCAAGGCCCAGCAGCGCGGCGTCGGCCACGCCGGCAGCGAGGGGAGGCAGGAGGGGACGCGGATCGGCGAATACCAGCGAATCGCCGTTGACCACCAACCAGCGTCGGCCGGGGTCGCGGTGCGCGGGCAGTGCGTTGACACAGGCACCGGCAGTGCCGAGCGGCTGGGTTTCGACGCGGCAGGTCACCGTGACGCCCGGGACCGGGCCTGTCTGGAAATGCGTTTCGATCACCGGCGCGAGATGTCCCGTGGCGAGAACGAAATCGCGGAATCCCCGACGTGCGAGGGCCCGGATCACCCATTCGACAAAGGGGCGTCCGGCGACGGGCGCCATCGGCTTGGGGATGCCGGGCAGCAGGTGGCTCACCCGCGTGCCGAAGCCTCCCGCGAGGATGATGACGCCGGGTGGTGGCAGGCGGTCAGACATTGCTGTAGCGGGAATTGCGCAGGATCGTGTAGCCCTTGATCAGCTCCCGGATGCCGCGATCGAGGCCCCATTCGGTGCGGAAACCGGTGCCCAGCAGGCGCTGGTTGGAGACGATGTAGTCGCGTTTGTCGGGATCCTCGCCAACCGGCGCCTCGAGGAAGGTAAACGCAGGCACGTGCCTCCTGATCACCGCGCAGAGTTCAAGCTTGGAGAGATTGGCTTCCTCCAGTCCGGCGTTGTAGGCGCGGCCCTTCATCCGTTCGAAATTCTGCAGGGCGAAGGAAAACGCGCGGGCAACGTCCTGGATATGGATGTAGTTCCGCTTGAAATGTCCCTCGAAGATCACGACCGCCCGGTCGGTCACCGCCCGGTGCACGAAATCGTTCACGAGCAGGTCCACACGCATCCGCGGCGAGAGACCGAAAACGGTTGCCAGGCGGAATGTCAGGCTGTTGGTGCGCCGGAGCACGGCCTCCTCGGCGGCGACCTTGGTGGTTCCGTAGAGGGAAAGCGGACGAAGGGGCGTGTCCTCGGTGCAGAACTTGCCGGATTCGCCGATGCCGTAGCCGCTGTTCGTGACCGGCATGAGTACCCATTGGGAGGGCGAGGCGAGGCGGCAGAGCATCTCAACCGCCTCCTGATTGATCGTGCGTGCGCCGATGGCGTCATTCTTGCAAAGAGGGGCTCCCACCAGGGCGGCGAGTGGGATGATGGCATCGGCCTTGGCCACCAGCGTCTTGACCAGCGCCTCATCGCGACAGTCGCCGCGTACGGCATGAAAGCCGTCGAACTTGCAGCAATCGAGAAGCGTCGCCTGCCCGAACATGAAGGTATCGAGCACAGTCACGTCGTGGCCTTCCGCCAGGAGATGAGGAGTGAGTACGGAACCGATGTAACCGGCACCGCCGGTGATGAGGAGTTTCATGTCTTCGCTGAGTGGCTTGACTGAGGACATCCTCCTATACGGCACGCGGAGCGGAGAATTTATTGGCAAAAATGCCTTTCCTTTGCGGATTTATTCAGGAGGCCAGACTTCAGGCAGTTTCGATCCGGCTCACGCGGGGCGCGGAGAGATGGAGGAACACGCGAGGAAGACAAAAGAGAAATTCCGATCCGAAATTGGCGTTTGGCGCTCAATAGGGTGTCCTCCTGTGCCGATAGCGTGCGGGATGTCCGTCGCCACGCTTTCATCACACACGAAGCGGGTAACTGCTGAAACACCACGCATTGCGCCGCGTGGGTCCGCAGCTTCTTCGTCGGCACCTCTACCGCCCGAGGCAGCATTTTCGTTCAACGGAGCGGGGGACAACATGGTCATCGCCCGTGCTCCCGTGCGGGTGAGTTTTATCGGCGGCGGCACGGACTTTCCCGATCATTTCAAGCAGCACGGCGGCGCCGTGCTGGTCACCGCGATAAATCGCTTTGCCCATGTGACGGTGCAGCCGTTCCTCGCGGAATATTTCGACCACCGGATCCGGCTTTGTTACCGCAGGAATGAGGCCGTCAACACCACGGCGGAGATCCGGCACCCCGCGATCCGCGCTGCCCTCGAGAAGCTCGGCCTGTCATCGGGACTCGAGATGCACGTCATGGCCGATCTGCCGGCGCGCACGGGGCTGGGGTCCTCCTCGACCTTCGTGGTCGCCATGCTTCAGGCGCTCCATGCGCATTGCGGGCGCTTCCGGTCCTCGCGTGATCTTGCGGATGAGGCGATCGAAATCGAACGCGTCATTCTGGGCGAAGCGGGCGGATGGCAGGATCAGATTGCCGCGGCCTTCGGTGGGCTCAGTCTGGTGCAGTTCAATCCTCACGGGGGATATCAGGTACAACCGATACCCCTGCGGCATGAACGCATCCAGGCGCTGGAGCAGCACATGCTGCTCGTTTATACGGAAATCCAGCGCGACAGCTTTTCGGTGCTCGGCCAGGCTTCGACGGCCGCTCCCGGCGATCGCACGCGTGTGCTGTGCAAGCTCTCGCAGCTGGCCCATCTGGGGGTGGAGTACCTTGCGTCGGATCGCTCGATCGCGCGCTTCGGGGAACTCCTGCATGAGGGCTGGGAGCTGAAGAAGGCGGCGGGATCAGTCACCCTTCCGCAGATCGACGCGTGGTATGAGGCGGGGCTGAACGCGGGCGCCACCGGCGGCAAGCTGCTCGGCGCGGGCCAGGGCGGTTTCCTGCTGTTCATCGCCGAGCCGAAATACCACGAGGCCATCCGCCAGGCCGTGGGCGGCCGCCCGGTCGTGAATGTCCGCGTGAATGCACCGGGATCACAGATCATCTTTTCGCAGCGCTGACCCGGAAAAGCCCGTCAATTCGGACGGCCACGGTCCCTCGTGGCCACGGGGACGCGCCGCGCTCACCCACGCCGGCGCGTAAACCTATACGACATCGCATCCCGCACGCCGGCCACGAGGGTCCGTGGCCCTCCACGTGGGTTCGCATCTTGTTTTTTTGGTCAAACTATGCTCCCTCGCGTGCTCCGGCCAGCTACTCCTATAAATCACCATGCGCGTTCATCTTCTCGATCCCCAGTTGTCTGGAGAGGGCGGCCATTATGCGACGCATGACGCGCAGCTGATGCGCGAGCTCGGCCGTCGGAATATTCCTGTCGAGCTCTACGGACGAAAGGGAGCGACGATCGCCGTCGAGGGGGTCGTGCCGCAGCCGGTGTTCACCCACGACATCTTCCAGGAGTTTGCCGGAGATCCCGCCGTCTGGGCCATGGAAAATTTCCATGCGGGCAACGATGCCTTCCTCGCGGACCTGCAGACGATTCCCGCGGACCGTTTTTCGAGCGACGATCTCGTCTACCTGCCGAACCTCCTGCAGAACCAGCTGCACGCGGTGGCACGCTGGCTGTCCGGCCTGCCGGGCGCCCGGCGCCCGGCGGTCGCGGTGATGCTCCGCTACCTCAACCATGCGATGGACTACGTCCAGAAGCGCGCGAACAAGGAATTGATCGCGCTCTATTATCGGTTTGCGGCGCGCGCGCTGCTGGCGGCACAACCGCGTGCCCTGCTGTGTGCGGATACGCGCGAACTCGCGGCGGCGTACCAGCAGATCACCGGGTTGCCCGTCCTGGAACTGCCGAACCCCATGGACGTGGCGCCGCTGCTGGCCGGCGGCGCCGGCAAAAAAGAGGGCGGCGACACCGCGCCGGTGATTGTCTATCAGGGACACACCAGTCCCCTGCGCGGATTCCATTTCCTCCCGGACCTGATCGAGCGATGCGCCCGGATTTCACCACGCCCGCGCTTTGTCATCCAGGTGCAGAATCGCGCCAGTGCGCCATCAAGCGGTCTGGGACCGGCGCTGACGCGGCTGGACAAACTCGCGGCGACACCGGGTTCCGGCGTACGCCTGGTGGAGGGTGCGTTGTCCTCCGCGGATTATTACGCCTTGTTGGGCGAGGCCGACATCGTTCTCCTGCCGTATGCGCCGACCTTCTATGGCTTCGGCTCGTCCGGGGTGTTTACGGAAGCGGCGTCGGTCGGGAAAGTGGTGGTGGTTTCACCCAACACTGTGCCCGCGCGTCAGGGCGCCGAGTTTGGGCTTGGGGTGGTGCCGGCGTCGAAGTGGGAACCTGCGGCCATGGCCGAAGCCGTGGGAACAGCCGTGAAGAACCTCGTTTCCCTTCGTGAAAAAGCCTCCGTCGCAGCGCCGCGTTTCCGGGCGGAACAATGTGCGGAGGTGCTCTGGAACCGGGTGTTCAGGGCCCTGCCGGCGCCCGCGGCGGCGTAGGCTTGCCGGAAAGGCCGCCTCAGGCGGCTTGGGTGAGACGGGATTTCATGCCTTGGCGGCCCTTGGACTTCTCGCCGAACGCCTTGATGAAGCGGTCGGCGAGGATCGAATTCTCGCCGGGGCGCCAGACGGCGCAGATCGATATCGCAATATCCGGCCCGACCTCCTTCAGGGGGCGGACCACCAGGTTGTCGACGCGGGTGAGCCCACCGTGCCTTGCGAGCAGGGAGACGCCCTGTCCCCCGGCGATCATCGCCAGGAGCGATTCAAATCCCTTTACCTCCAGCAGCGGGCGGGGCTTCAGCCCGCGGCCGTCCATGACAGTGCGGATATAGTTGCGATGCAGCGATTGATTGCCGCTGCGGATGCAGAGCAGCCGCTCCTTGCTCAATTCAGCCAGGGGCACGGCATCGAGGTTCGCCAGCCGGTGATCGGCGCTGAGCACCGCGCAAAGCGGCGTTGAAAAGACGAGCACCCACTTGAGTGAGGGCGGGAGTTGGTGGAGCGCGTTGGCGGTGACAATGCCGATGTCGATCTCCCGCCGGGACAGGGCCGCCACCTGAGAGGGGATGTCCATGTCGATCAGGTCAATTTCAACGTCAGGGAATTTCGCGCAGAAGGTCGCAAGGCTGGTGGCGAGGTGATTGGCGGCAATGGGGCCGATGTTGCCGATCACCAGCCGTCCGCTGTTGCCGCGGGCCGCCTCGCGCACCCGCTGCACCGCCTTCTGCGCATGGAGGAGAATGGCATGGGCATCACGGAGAAAATCCGTGCCCGCCCGGGTCAGGCGCGCGCCGGTGGTGTCGCGATCCAGCAATCGCACGCCGAGCTCCGACTCCAGGTCCTTGATCTGCTTGCTCAGCGCGGGGGTGGAGAGATGAAGCTCTTCCGCCGCCGCGCGAAAACTCAATGTACGGGCGACTGCCGCAAAGTAACGAAGGTGTCTCAGCTCCATGGTATCTCTTAACCGGTAGTTAACACCGTGAAAACTTCAAAGTCATTCCGCCGATTCCGTCCGTGTGCTAGACTATCGCGTTCGACGCCACTGACGACAGCATGCATACGCACGATTCCCTTCCGAAGGCTCTCCGATATCTCGCACCCCGTGCCTCCAAGGAGGAAGGGCAAAGAATGCTGGGAATCCTGCAGATCCTGGAGACCGGCGACCAAGTGATGCGCACCCTCCGCAGTCAACTTGCGCGGGAGGGATTGACCGCCGAGGGCTTCCAGGCCCTGGCCGCGCTGGTCGATCTCCCGGAATCGGTGCCGCTTTCGGAACTCGTTGACGCCGTGGATACGCCACGCGCGCTTCTGAGCGAGACGCTGACCCGGCTCGAATATTCCGGCCTGATCCAGCGCCAGCGAGGCGAAATCGACCGCCGGAAGGTCCGTGTGCACCTGACGCCGGCCGGCAGGGAGGCGATCAACCGTGCCCGCTCCGTGATCCAACGCTCCATCGGAGAATTGGTGGGTGACGAGGACGAGGAGGCTCTGCAGAACTTTGCAGAGCGTTGTGCGACCCTCATCAAGCGCGCGTAAGCGGTTGCTTGATTGACGGGGTTGCAGCGGTTAATCGCATTCCCATTTCATGACATCATTCCGACGTTCTTGCCGCGTCCGCTCCACATTGGCCGCAATCGGCCTCGGTATGGCGGGTGCGCTTCTCATGGCTGGCGGATGTGCCAGGAAAAACGCGGCAACAGGTGCGCCGCCGGCCGGCGCCCCGACCGAGGTTGGGGTCGTCACCCTTTCGCCGCAATCCTATACCATGACCCGGGAATTGCCCGGCCGCACCTCCGCCTATCTCGTCGCGGAAGTGCGCGCGCGGGTGAACGGCATTGTGCTCGACCGCCTCTTCACGGAGGGCAGCGAGGTCAAGGAGGGACAGCCGCTCTACCTGATCGATCCGGCACCCTACCAGGCGATTCTTGACAGTGCGAAGGCGATGCTGGCCCGCGCGGAGGCCAGCCATGCCTCGGCAAAACTCCAGGCGGAGCGTTACGACGCGCTGCTCAAGGCGAATGCGATCAGCCGGCAGGAATTCGAGGATGTCGATGCGGCCTTGCGGGTGGCGGATGCAGACGTGGCCGCAGGCAAGGCGGCGGTACAATCGGCGTCCATCAATTTGGGATATACCCGCGTGCTCTCCCCCATTTCCGGCCGGATCGGGACGTCCCAGGTGACGGAAGGTGCCTATGTCCAGTCCGGTCAGGCAACCCTGCTGGCCACGGTCCAGCAGATCGACCGCCTCTATGTCGATGTCAATCAGGCGAGCAGCGAGATCCTGCGGTTGCGGCGGGAACTGCAGAGTGGAACCTTGCAGAATGCGGGACAGGGCAGGGGACAGACGCGGGTGACGTTGCAGATGGAGGACGGCAGCACCTATGAACACGCCGGAACCCTGCAGTTTGCCGACATCACGGTCGACCCCTCCACGGGCATGGTCCGGGTCCGGGCCCTGGTTCCCAATCCGGAACGCGAGTTGCTGCCGGGAATGTTTGTGCGTGCGCGCATTGAAGAGGGAGTCAATCCCGCTGCCTTGCTCGTTCCGCAGCAGGGCATCTCCCGCAACCAGCGGGGCGAAGCCACGGCAATGGTGGTTTCGCATGACGGCAAGGCAGAGGTGAGGGTGCTGACCGCGGACCGCGCGGTCGGTGATCACTGGCTGGTGACCTCCGGTTTGAAGAGCGGCGATCAGGTGATCGTTCAGAACCTGCAGCGCATTCGCCCGGGAGTTCCCGTGAAGCCTGTGCCGGCAACGAATGTCACCCCGGTGCCGGTCACAGCCTCGCCCGCGCGCTGAGGCTGCGTTTCCCGCGAGGCCCATCCCTGTCCGGAGGCATCTTCCATGGCAAAATATTTCATCGACCGGCCCATTTTCGCGTGGGTCATCGCATTGGTCATCATGCTCTCCGGGCTTGCGGCGATCCGCTCGCTGCCGGTCTCCCAGTATCCCAGCATCGCGCCACCGGCCATTTCCGTTCGGGCGTTGTACCCCGGGGCGTCCGCCAGGACCGTTCAGGACACGGTGACCCAAGTCATCGAGCAGCGCATGAACGGCATCGACAACCTGCGCTACATGGCGTCGACCAGCGACTCCAATGGCAACGTGACCCTGACCCTCACCTTCGAAGCCGGCACGGATCCGGACATAGCGCAGGTGCAGGTGCAGAACAAGCTGCAGCTGGCGATGCCGCTCCTGCCGCAGGAGGTGCAGCAGCAGGGAGTGAGTGTGACCAAATCGGTCCGCAACTTCCTGATGGTGCTCGGATTCGTCTCGAAGGACGGCAGCATGAGCCGCAACGACATTTCCGACTACGTCGCGGCGAACGTTCAGGATTCGATCAGTCGCATCCAGGGTGTGGGGGACATCCAGCTCTTCGGCACCCAGTATGCCATGCGCATCTGGCTCAATCCGGACAGCCTGGCCAACTACCGCCTGACGATCGGTGACATCACGTCCGCGCTGCAGGCGCAGAACGCGCAGGTTTCGGCGGGGCAGCTCGGCGGCACACCGTCGGTTCCCGGCCAGCGGTTGACAGCCACGATCACGGCGCAGACCCGCCTTGAGACGCCGGAACAGTTCGGCAACGTGCTTCTGCGTGTGAACGAGGACGGTTCGCAGGTGCGCCTGCGTGATGTGGCGCGGGTCGAATTGGGTGGTGAAAGCTATTCGATCGAAACCCGATACAACGGCAGCCCCGCCTCGGGCATGGCCATCCGCCCGGCGACCGGATCGAATGCGGTCGAGACCGCCCGGCTGGTGCGCGCCAAGATCGCCGAACTGTCGCAGTTTTTCCCTCCCGGACTGGTCGTGGAATTTCCGTTGGATACCACCCCTTTTGTGCGCATTTCCATCGAGGAGGTGGTCAAGACGCTGGTGGAGGCGATCGCCCTGGTGTTCCTGGTGATGTACCTGTTCATGCAGAATTTCCGGGCGACGCTGATCCCGACGATTGCGGTGCCCGTGGTGCTGCTGGGCACCTTCGCCGTCATGGAGGCTGCGGGGTTCTCCATCAACACACTGACCATGTTCGGCATGGTGCTGGCAATCGGCCTGCTGGTGGACGATGCCATCGTCGTCGTGGAAAACGTGGAGCGTCTCATGAGCGAGGAAGGACTTTCGCCGCGCGACGCGACGCGAAAATCCATGGGACAAATCACCGGAGCCCTGATCGGGATCGCCCTGGTGCTGGCGGCCGTATTTGTGCCGATGGCATTTTTTGGCGGCTCCGTCGGGGTGATTTACCGGCAGTTCTCGATCACGGTGGTGTCGGCGATGGTGTTGTCGGTGGTGGTGGCGATCATCCTGACACCGGCTTTGTGCGCGAGCATGCTGAAGCCGATTCCGAAGGGCCATCACGCGGCCAAGCGCGGCTTCTTTGGATGGTTCAACCGGGCCTTCGATCGCAGTGCGTCGGGTTATTCCTCCGGTGTGGCCGGCATCCTGAATCGCACCGGGCGATCCATTGTCGTCTACGTCGTGATCATCGGTGCGATGGGGTTCCTCTTTCTGCGGATGCCGACGGGGTTCCTGCCCGACGAGGATCAGGGCCTGATGTTTGCCCAGGTCCAGCTTCCCGTCGGCTCCACGCAGGAGCAGACCCTCGAAGTCATGAAGGACGTCGAAAAACATTTCCTCGAAACCGAAAAGGCCAACATCGAGTCGATTTTCACGGTGGCGGGATTCAGTTTTGGCGGGCAGGGACAGCATACGGGCCTGGCCTTCATCAAGCTCCGCGATTGGTCGGATCGCCCGGGCAAGGATGCACGCGTCAAGGCGATCGCGGGTCGTGCCATGGGAGCGTTCATGAAATTCAAGGATGGCATCGCATTCGCCTTTGCGCCGCCGGCGGTGCTTGAACTCGGCACGGCCAACGGCTTCGATTTCCGGCTGCAGGATCAGGCGGGGCTCGGCCACGACCGGTTGATGGAGGCAAGGGCCCAATTTCTCGGCCTTGCGGCGAAGGATCCCAACCTGGCCAATGTCCGGCCGTCGGGTTTCGAGGACAATCCGCAGTACAAGATCGATGTTGACCAGGAGAAGGCCAGCGCGCTCGGGGTTTCGCTGAGCGACATCAACCGCACCCTGTCTGCGGCGTGGGGCTCGTCCTACGTCAACGACTTCATCGACAAGGGCCGGGTCAAGCGCGTCTATCTCCAGGCGGACGCTCCCTATCGCATGCTGCCGGAGGACCTGTACCGCTGGTACGTGCGGAATAATCGCGGAGAAATGGTGCCCTTCTCCGCCTTCGCGAACGCGCGATGGATCTATGGATCGCCCTTGCTGGAACGCTTCAATGGACTTCCGGCAATCGCGATTCAGGGAGAGCCGGCGCCGGGCAAGAGCACGGGCGACGCCATGGCTGCGCTCGAGCGGATCGCGAAGGAGCTGCCGCTGGGGACGGGACACGCATGGGGGGGATTGTCCTTCGAGGAGCGCCTGTCCGGATCGCAGGCACCGGCTCTGTATGCGGTCTCGCTGCTGGTGGTGTTCCTGTGCCTTGCGGCGCTCTATGAAAGCTGGTCGATTCCCTTTGCCGTCATGCTGGTGGTGCCGCTGGGAGTCATTGGCGCCCTGCTGGCTGCATTGGTCCGCGGATTGCCCAACGACGTCTATTTCCAAGTGGGCCTGCTCACCACCATCGGTCTGTCCTGCAAGAACGCCATTCTCATCGTCGAATTCGCGAAGGAAGGATACGACCGCGGGATGAGTCTCGCGGAGGCGACGGTCACGGCGGCACGTCAACGCCTGCGGCCCATTCTGATGACTTCATTCGCATTCATCCTGGGCGTGCTTCCGCTGGTGCGGGCCAATGGAGCAGGTTCGGGCAGCCAGAATGCCATCGGCACGGGCGTGATGGGCGGCATGCTCAGCGCCACCTTTCTCGCGATCTTCCTGGTACCCGTATTTTTCGTGGCGGTGCTGCGCATGCTCAAGGTGAAGCCACGGCCCACGCATCTCGACTCGGACGGACGCGTCTGACGGGCCACGCTCCCTTATGGGCATGGTTCCTTTTCCATAAATCGGAGGAATTTGCCCATTGCGGAGTTTGGGCGGGAGCCGTCCACCTTGCGGATCCTCCTGGCATGCACTCCGAGCACCACCCGAGAAGAAATGCCCTCCTCGTCCTGAGTGGGATATCCCGCACGGGAGCGGTGGCGTCGAGGGCCCGTCTTCGGGCAATGGTCTGGCCTTGGTACCACTGCGATGCCCTTGCTCCAGCCGGGGAGGCAAACAGCCTGTACGGACGATCTTTCGATCTCGCATCCATGAAATTCATGCCTCCCGGCTTGGTAGCTGCTCCTTTTACGCCATTTCGGCCTGACGAAAATCTCAATTTGGAAGTCATTCCGCGTCTGGCGGATTCATTGGCGCGCAATGGCGTGGTCGGGGCGTTCATCTGTGGCACCACCGGCGAGGGCGTTTCCCTGACGGGTGCCGAACGGCGCCGCATTGCCGAGGCATGGAAGGCGGCGGTGCCGCCCGAACTGAAGCTCATCGTGCACGTCGGGCATCTCAGTCTGGAGGAAAGCCGCGACCTTGCGCGCCACGCCCAGGGCATCGGGGCGGACGCAATCGCGACCATCGCCCCCAGTTTCTTCAAGCCGGCAGGCGTGGAGGAGCTGGTGCACTGGACGAGGCGGGTGGCCGCGGCAGCGCCGCGTCTGCCATTCTATTATTACCACATGCCGTCGATGACCGGTGTTCGCGTCACGGCGACGCAGTACCTGAAGTGCGCCAGCGAGTGCGTTCCCAATCTGGCAGGCGTAAAATTCACCGACGAGGACATCGGGGATTTTGTGGCCGCACAATCCTTTGCAGGCGATCGTTATGATGTGTTGTTCGGACGAGATGAACTCCTTCTTACCGGCCTCGATTGCGGTGCTTCGGGGGCGGTGGGCAGCACCTATAATTATGCCGCACCGATCTACCGGAGGATGATTCACGCCAGGCAGGGAGCGGACCGGCTGACCGCCGAAAAGAGCCAGGCCGAAGCGCGGGCTTTCATCGATGTCATGCTGCGGCACGGAGGCCTGCCCGCCGGCAAGGTGATGATGAAACTGATCGGTCTGGATTGCGGACCGGTGCGTCTGCCCTTGCGCAACCTGACCCCTGCAGACGAAGCGGCCTTGCGTTCCGACTTGGAACGCCTGGGATTTTTCAGCTGCGCAAGTGCGGCCTGATTTCACGAGTCAGGCAGGGCCGCACCGAGTTCGCCTGAGGTCACTTTTCATCTGGGCCTGGCCCGAGGTCGTGGGAATCGAGTTTCGTGCGAAACAGCATGAACATCATGCGGAGTGGTCCCCGCAGGGGCCGTTCCCGGACATTCGTCCAGCTTGCGGCGCGGTCTGCGCGGCGAACGTTTCGGGCGATGTGGAAGAGCCCGTCGTGCGGCCCGTCGCCGGCACGGCCCGCCTCAAGGTGGGTCCTTCTACGAGGTGGGCGGGTATCGTCGTGAGCGAGGGCTGGGTGGGGACTCCAAGTTCGTTGTGGAGAAGCTGTCCCACGACGAGTTCCGTGGCGCGGGCCCCGAGTTCCGGGGTGTGCAGGTCGAGCGTGGCGCAGTTGCCCGCCGTCCTCAGGAGGTTCAGGCAGACGAAGGCATGGGTTCTTGGCAGGCGGGCACCGCAGGACCTCATCCAGGCGATGGCTTCGGGAAAGTGGCCGATCACGACGTCGGGATTGTGGGTGCGAAACCACTTTTCGAAGGTCGGCTGCGTGACTTCGTGCAGGAGCAGGGGAGGCACATCGGTGATGCCCGGCAGATGTTTCTGCAGCGCCAGAAAGGCGCCCTCCCAGCGGAACTGCAGGCGCTCGCTCAGGGGGATCTCCATGAACAGGCCCGGGCGGCGGTATCCGCGGTCGTGGAGCTCATGCAGCAGGCCGATCATCGAACGGTAATGATCCGAACAAACGCAGTGCAGCGGAGGATGGTCGATGAAGTAATCGGCATAAACCGCGGTGTAACGATTCCAACTGAGCGCGGTCAGATCGGGAAAACCCGAGGCCGGCAGGAGAATGAGCCCCTGGATGCCGCGGGTGTGAAGGATGGTGTCGAGGCGCTTCAACCGCACCCCCTGCGCGCCGACGACGAAGCGCTCGACGTTGAAGCCCAGCTGTTTCGCCCGTGCGCAGATTCCGGACATCAGGGCATCGTTGTAACGAATGGCGTTGTTGGTTCGCTGCGGCTCCACGATCTCAATCGCGGCGAGCACCCCTCGGAACTGCTGTGTGCGCGAGCGCCGCAGCTGCGACATGACGGCGCCCGTCAGCGGATTGCGCTCGTAACCGGCCATCCTTGCGGCGGCACGCACGCGCTCGGCGGTGGACGCCTTCACCCGGGGCGATCCGCACAGGGCATCGGAAACCGTGGTGCGTGAGAGGCCAAGTTCGCGAGCGAGGGATCGCAGCGTTGGGGCGGGCATCCTCGCGATCATGGTGGCATCGCGACGCATGGGGCGAACAAAAAGATGACTGTCAGATTTTTTCACGAAAGTGGTGGATCGACAGCCTTTCGGAAAGGGTGAAGCATCGGCCCGAGCCGTCGCACCCCATGATCCGCAAAGCATTCGTGATGTCGGTCCACGCCGGGAAGGAGCCTGAATACGAGCACCGGCACCGGCCCATCTGGCCGGAACTGGAGCAGGTGCTGAAATCGCACGGGGTGCGGAATTACTCGATTTTCCTCCATCGGGAGACGCGGCAGTTGTTCGCTTATGCGGAGATCGAAGAGGAAGCCCGATGGGCGGCGATAGCCCGCACACCTGAATGCCAGCGGTGGTGGCGGCACATGAGTGACGTCATGCCGTCAAATCCTGATCACAGCCCGGTCGTCTCGAGCCTCCAGGAGGTGTTTCACCTCGAGGCGGGAGCGCCACAGGCCTGATGCCCCTTCACGTTCCCTCTGACTTGATCTTCAATTTCCCATGAAGCCTCTCACTCGACGCGACTTCGTTCGCCGGACCGCCCTTGCCACGGCCGGCGCCAAGCTCGCCTCCGGACTCGCCGCCCAGGCTCCGGTGGCGCCGACGCCCGTCGCCGGCAATCTCCCGAAGACGGACCCCGGCGACGTCGCCCCGCTGCGCTGGCTCGAGGGCAAGGCTCCCGGCGCATCGTTTGGCACGACTTGGGGCGTGGCCTGGCCGAGGGGCAGGTTTCCCGCCGCGACGACGTTCGCCCTCACGTCGCTAAAAGGGCAGTCGATTCCCGTGCAAAGCTGGCCGCTGGCCACCTGGCCGGATGGCAGCCTGAAGTGGACCGCGCATACCGCCGCCGGGGAGTTTTCTGACGACCGTTTCGAGCTCGCGCCCGGTACGCCCGCCGCGGTCAGGACGCCAATCCGCGTGACTGACGCCCGCGGCGAGTGGGTGGTCGACACCGGCGCGATACAGGCGCATGTGGCCAGGTCCGGCCGAATTCTGGTGCCATCGGTCGTCCGTCAGGGTCGCGAAACGCTCAGCCAGGGACGCCTCGTGGTGCTGCGGCAGGATTCGCCCGACATGGGGGCGACGGTGCAGTCCTTTGACGGGGACGTCACCAGCGATGTGGTGGAACAGGACGGGCCGTTGCGGGCGGTGATCCGGATCGAGGGCAGGCACCGGTCCGCGAGCGAGGACGGACGAGCGTGGCTTCCGTTCGTGGTGCGGCTGTATTTTCACGCGGGAAGCGAGGCGATCCGGGTGATGCACACCTTCGTTTTCGACGGAGAAAACCAGAATGATTTCATCCGCGGCGTGGGCCTGCGCTTCTCCGTACCCTTGGACGGAGAGCTCCACGACCGTCACCTGCGCTTCTCCGGACAGGACGCGGGGGTATTCGGCGAAGCGGTCCGGGGGATCACCGGGTTGCGGCGCGACCCGGGAGAGGCCGTGCGCCGGGCGCAGATCGCCGGTGAGGCGACGCCGCCCCTGTCGACGTGGTCGAAGGAGGTGAGCACGCGGCTTTCCTATGTGGCGGCGTACAACGACTGGACGCTCTTTCAGGCCAATGCCGACGGCTTTGAAATTCGCAAGCGCACCCGGGAGACCTGCACCTGGCTGACCGCGGCCCAGGGACAGCGCGCCGGCGGGCTCGGTTATCTGGGAACACCGAAGGGCGGGGTGGCCTTCGGCATCCGGAATTTCTGGCAGAGTCATCCCGCCCAACTGGATGTCCGTGGTGCCACCCGCGACGTTGCCGAAGTGACCGCCTGGCTGTGGGCGCCCCTGGCATTTCCGATGGACCTCCGTCCCTACCATGATGGCCTGGGCCAGGACACCTTTGAGAAGCAGTATAACGGCGGCCTGGAAATCACCTACGAGGACTACGAGCCTGGATTCGACAGCCCGGAGGGGGTTGCGCGCACCAGCGAGCTGCACCTCTGGATGCTCACGGCGACCCCGAGCCGGGCCCGCTTTGCCGCGCTGGCGGAGTGCCTTCGCACGCCGCCGCAGTTGATGACGTCCCCGGGACACCTGCACGCATGCGGCGTGTTTGGAAACCTGTGGACGCCGGAGGACCGTTCGACGCCGGCCCGCCGGGCCGTGGAGGACCGCCTGGCACTGAGTTTCGACTATTATCACGGCCAGCGTGACGAGCGCCGCTGGTATGGATTCTGGAACTACGGGGACGTCATGCACACCTACGATGCGGACCGCCATGAATGGCGGTATGACGTGGGTGGATACGCCTGGGACAACTCCGAGCTCTCCACGGACATCTGGCTCTGGATGTACTTCCTGCGCACCGGACGGGCGGATGTGTTTCGTTTTGCCGAGGCGATGACCCGGCACACCGGTGAGGTTGACGTGCATCACATCGGCCGCTTCGCCCCCCTCGGATCGCGTCACAACGTTCTGCACTGGGGGTGCAGCGCGAAGCAGCTGCGCATCAGCACGGCCCTCAATCGTCGATATTACTACTATCTTACGGGTGATGAACGGGTGGGCGACCTGATGCGGGCCCAGATCGAGGCGGGCCGGGCGCTGCTGCGCATCCCTCCTGGGCGCAAGCTTTCGGTTGCCAGGACGGCGGGTGATCTGGACCGGGGTGCCAGCACAGACCCGACCCGGGTCGGGGTCAGTGTCGGGACCGATTGGGGTTCGCTCGCCGGGGCGTGGCTCACGGAATGGGAACGCACGGGCAGTGCCGCCATGCGCGACCGCCTGCTGGCGGGGATGAAGTCGCTGGGCAGGCAGCCGCATGGCTTCTTCAGCACGGGCGCAACGCTCAATCTCAACACCGGGGAATTTTCGCAGTCGGGT
>CAZOXB010000040.1:0-20455 GCA_964583635.1 uncultured Opitutaceae bacterium
CTCTGCATTCGTTCATTCCGGGCAGATTTGTCGATCACATGCACCCGAACGCAATCATCGCGATCGCGGCGTCACAGAACTGCGAGAGGCTGACTCGGGAGATCTTTGGCGACACCATGGCGTACGTGCCGTGGATGCGTCCGGGTTTCGAGCTGGGACTCGCCATGCAGAAGATCGCGCGCGAGCAGCCAGGTGTCCGCGCGATCATGATGGGACAGCATGGCTTCATCTCCTGGGCGGACGATGACAAGCAGTGCTACACGCTCACGCTCGACATGATCGAGAAGGCCGCCGCGTACATCGAGGCGAAGTACCAGGCCAAGGGAGGCGACGCCGCCGCATTCGGCGGTGCGAAGCATCAATCGCTTTCGCTGGAAAAACGCCGGGAAGTTCTCGCCGCGATTCTCCCCTGGCTTCGCGGTCAGGTGTCCCAGGAAAAACGCTTCATCGGCACGGTGCAGGACGACGACAAGATCCTTCGCTTTGTGAATTCCAAGGATGCCCCGCGCCTGGCGGAACTGGGCACATCCTGCCCCGACCACTTCCTGCGCACCAAGATCAAGCCCCTCTACGTTGACTGGAATCCTCAGAGCGAAGACACGGCTGCGCTCCGGAAGAAGCTGGCCGCCGGGCTTGTGCAATATCGCAAGGACTACGCGGCCTATTACGCGAAATGCCGTCACGCCAATTCACCGGCGATGCGTGACGCCAATCCGACGGTCGTGCTCATCCCCGGCCTCGGCATGGTGGCTTGGGGCAAGGACAAGTCCGAGTCGCGTGTCACCGCAGAATTCTACAACTGTGCGGTCGAGGTCATGCGCGGGGCGGAGGCGATCGACCGTTACATCGCCCTGCCGCAGCAGGAGGCGTTCGACATCGAGTACTGGCTGCTGGAAGAGGCAAAGCTGAAGCGCATGCCTGCGGAAAAGGAACTGGCGCGACAGGTCGGCGTGGTGGTCGGCGCCGGCTCCGGCATCGGCAAGGAAACGGCGCATCGCCTGGTGAAGGACGGTGCTCATCTCGTCTGCGTCGACCTCAATGATGCGGCGGCTCAGGGCACCGCCAGGGAAATCACCGACAAATATGGCGTGGGCATCGGCGTCGCCGGCTCGGGCGTATCCAACTGCGGGCCCGCACTGGGGCTCGCCGCGAACGTCACCGACCGGGCCAGCGTGCGGCGCATGCTCGATCAGGTCGCGCTGGCCTATGGCGGTTTCGACTCGATCTGCGTCACGGCCGGAGTCTTCGCGCCGAGTGACACGACCGGACACATCCCGGACGACAAGTGGGCGTTCACCTTTGCGATCAATGTGACCGGCAGCTACATCGTGGGCGACGAGGCGGCGAAGACTTGGAAGGAGCAGGGACTACGCGGCGCGCTTGTCCTGACGACTTCAGCCAATGCGGTGGTGGCGAAGAAGGGCTCCGTGGCCTACGATACGTCCAAGGCAGCGGCCAACCATTTGGTTCGCGAGCTTGCGATCGAACTGGCGCCGCTGGTGCGCGTCAATGGTGTCGCCCCGGCGACCGTGGTCCAGGGATCCGCCATGTTTCCGCGCGACCGGGTCATTGGATCCCTCGCCAAGTACAATATCCCCTACACGGACGACGAAGCGACCGAGAGCCTGGTCCGGAAACTGGCGCAATTCTATGCCGATCGCACCCTGACGAAGTCGCCGATCACGCCCGCCGATCAGGCCGAGGCCTATTTCCTGCTCGTCAGCAACCGCCTCTCGAAGACCACCGGCCAGGTGGTCACCGTCGACGGCGGCCTGCACGAGGCGTTTCTCCGCTGAGAAAAGGCTACGGGTTGCGGGGGCTGCGCGGCGTCCGGGCGCGCAGTGGAGCCGCCAGCTTCCGCAGCGTCGGACGAAGGATGAAATTCAACGGCACGATGATCAGCGGCAGGCTGATGATCCAGGCCGTCAGCGCATGGATGCTGGCCCAGCCGAACCGGTGCAGGAATTCGCTGATCGGCTGGTGCCGGAACGTGTCGAGCAGGACCGGAATCGAGAAGGGAATCCGCTCGGCGCCCCAGATCGCCTCGCCCACCCGCACGTAGATGATGATCATGATGAGGTGCAACGGCCCGAGCAGTTGATTCAAGGTCTGGAGGATCGGCTGATTCAGACGCAGGCGCACTCCCACCGCCAGGTTCAGCAACGAGGTGAATCCGAGGAAAGGAAACATCGAGATCCCGCTGCCTATTGCCAGCGTGAAGGCGATGTGATCCGGGGTGACACCCTGGGTCAACTGGGCAAGAATCGGGTCCATCATCCAGCGTTGCCAGAACGAGCGGTGCCCCGCGGCGGGCGAAGCCGTCGACGCTGACGTCGGGTTGGCGGGCGGATCGGTCACGCGAAAAACCGCAGCATCCCAACCCAGCCTAGGGTCGCAGCGGCGGGAGTGGGAGAACGTGGAAGGAGTGATTGCACGGGTATCACCAAGGTGCCGATTTTCCTGAGAGTCGGCAACCTCGGGTTTATGCTTCCGGTGTCGTTGATGTCTGGCCGACGGCAGTCGAAACTTGGAGAACAAAAACCCCACTCCCTTGGTGGAGAGTGGGGTTGCAAAAAGACAGGGGCTAGGGATCAGAACCTGAAACGCACGCCTAGATTGTAGGTGACTGGAGGTCCGAAGAATACTTCCGCGCGCTGCGCGCTGTGCGACGGCGCCAGATTGAGGCCGACTGCCTCGAAGGAGCTGTTGTCGGTAGCATCAGAAATGTAAACCTTGTCGGCCACGTTCAGGACATGAAGGAAGAGGCTGACGTCCACGTTCCGGAAGCCGACCGGCAGGTCGTAGTTGGCGTGCAGATCATAGATCGTATAACTTGGAATTCTCCAAGGCTGGGCGAGGTCATTCGCCCCGCCGCGGGACTCCGGTGTATAATCGGACCAGTAACGGTCGTACCAGCGCCCCATCAATTTGAGTGAAAGGCCGCGGGTTGGATAGACCGTGACGGCGTAGGCGACCTGCGACTGGGGAGCATCGCCAACCTTGAGGTCCTTGCTGTAGATCTTGCCGCTATATGCAGGGTTGGGGAGCTGGGTGCTGATAAAGTACTGCTCACTGTTCTCGACGTTATCCGTATAGATCCAATCGCCAAAGGAAGCCGCAGCGTCGAAGCGCAGCCAGCGATTGGGGCGGTAGGCACCTTCTATTTCCAAGCCGGCATAGTCGGAGTTCACGCCATACAAATAAGTGATTGTATCCGCGGCCTCCGATGTGATGGACACCGTCCGATCCCGCCATTGGGTGAAGTAGTAACCCGCGGAAACATTGAATTTGCGATCATTTGAGGTAAAGCGAAGACCGGTTTCGAATGACTTGAATTTCTCGTTCTCGGGTCTTTGGACGAATTGTCCGACGGTATCGTTGATCGCACCATCAAAAATAGGTGCCTTGGAAACCCAACCGGCGTTGGCGTAGACTCCGAGATTCTCGGTGATGGAATATTGGATACCGCCTTTGATCTGCTGTCCGTCAAACGTTCCCGTTTTAAGTTTGAAGGTTGAACTGGAACCCGCTGACGCCCGTCGGAACAGGTCCTCGAATCCAAATTTCACACTGGAGTAGCCAACCACACCAAAAGCGGTGATGCGGTTGTTTTCATACTGGCCTTGGAGGAAAAGCCCGAGCCAGTCCACGTTGTTTGTATTGTGGTAGTCGACCTTGTCCCCGAGCCCCAACTGCGTGTTGGCACCTGCGTCCCAAAACTGGCTGGACTGGGCCGTGGTCGGAAGATAATAATAACCTCCAAGTAGGTCGCGCACTTCGCGGAAATGGTCGATCTCAGCGGTACGCCAG
Organism: uncultured Opitutaceae bacterium; assembly: GCA_964583635.1. GTDB lineage: Bacteria > Verrucomicrobiota > Verrucomicrobiia > Opitutales > Opitutaceae > UBA6669. The sequence goes on from CAZOXB010000040.1 coordinate 3,811, forward strand.
TCGACACCGGCGGAAAATTTCCATTCGTCGCTGAAATCATAGGCGAGCTTCGAGACGATTCCGAATTGATCCTGGTTGTTGACACTGTTGCGCAGGATGCCAAGGGAACGGCCCGCGGTTTTGGCAGAACCATTGGCGGCGACTGTACCGGCATTGCTCAGAATGGTTCCATCCCAATTGATATTGCTCCCGTAGGTTGTATCGGCATTCGAATAGCGGGCGAAGGCGGCCGAGCTGGATCCATTGTTGAGGGTGCCCGAACCGCCACCCCGGCCACCGGAATAGTAAAATACCGAGAGGAGCTTGAGGCGCTCATTGAGAGTCGAGTGCCAGTTCATGTTGATCTGCGGCTTGTGGAAGTAATTGACGCTCTCATTCAGGAATCCCCCCTCTTTCCGTGAATGGGTCGCACCCCAATAATATTGGCGCCCCGTATAGCCGGATATGACCGGCGCAACATTCGGGTTGAAGTCCCTGCCCGCGCCAATCGGCCCTTGACGGAGGGCGCCGGCATTGGCACCGGATGCGATGCTGTAGATTTGATTGTCAGTGTATCCCAGGCTGCGGGCATAGTCGATGTCGTAAGCCGCAATATTGGAGGCAAAGCGCCGCTGGCCGTGCTCTTGGGGCGAACCGATGGCGAAGACCTCCAGTCGATTGCGGGCATTCACTTTCCAGGTTGCGCCCAGATAATAGCCATAGCCTTCGGTCCATGTTCCGCGGGCATAACCGTCTCCGCGTTTGGCGACCAAGCCTACTGTGACTGCAACACTGTCCTTGACCAATCCTGTATTGAATACAGCGGTGGCCTTTAGGAAGCTGTCACTCCCGGCTTCAACTTTGAAGGAGCCTCCACGATTGGAACCAGCGGGATCCGTGATAATATTCATGGTGCCACCAATGGATGGCATCGGCAGGGTAACATTGCTCATGCCACGTTGCACCTGGATCGTGCTGGTGACATCGCCCAGTGCATCCCAGTTCGACCAGTATAACCATCCATTTTCGATGTCGTTCGTTGGTACACCATTAATGAGGATGGCAACGTTGCGCTGGCTGAATCCACGTACATTGACGCGGGCGTCACCTGCCGCTCCGCCATCGGTGGTGGCGAAGACCGAAGGGGTGGAATTGAGGACAAGAGGAAGGTCCTGCGATGCCAGTTCGTTCGCGATCACCGATTTGGAGATTTCCGTGAAGGAAACGGGGGTCTTGCCCGCGATTGCCTGATCGGAAAAGCTCTTCATTTCGGTCACGTCGAACGCTGGCAGGGTGACGACCTCGTCGTCTACGGGCGTTTGTTGGGCGCGGGCCGGAATCGCGACGAGCGCCACCAATGCGATGGCGTGGTAGTAGTGCTTGAATTGCATCGTAGTTCTGTTAGTTCCTTGTAGCCAATCGGTAAGTCGTATAAACGACAAACTCACTCAGACCGTGCCGGCCGGCATACGAAAAGTCAAGACGGCCCGAATTAGGGCTAGCCAATTTCCGGTAACAACCGCTGAGGCGTTGATGTTCATATGCATTGTTTTGGCCTTTGTCGTTCTTGCGATCGCGTCTTTCAAAACGGAGCCGACAGATCGAGCCAGTCGGAATTTGCTTCTGCATGCCGGCCAATTTCTTCGAGGATTTCCCCAACCGTGGTGGCCGGCTCCCAACCCCAGATTTTGCCGGCTCGGGTGGAATCGAGCACCACCCAGGGCAGGTCGAAGGGGCGGGGCGTGCTGTCCATGCCCACGCTGTGCCCGCCGAATCGGGTGGCGCACCAGTCGCTGAGCTGGCGCAGCGAGCGGGCGGAGGCGCTGCCGCCGGATACATTGACGATGCGGTTCTCCGCCGGAATTGCAGATGCTGCGAATTGTTTGTGGAGAAGCGGCACGAGGTCGCGGGGATGCAGGCAGTCGCGGACCTGGTGCCCTTCGCCCCCGAAACCGATATACTTGAGTGGCCGTCGCCGCAGGTAGCTGTTGATCCAGTAGGCGAAGATCCCCTGGTCCGCGCGGCCGAATTGACCGGCGCCCGCGAGCACGCCGCAGCGGTTGATGTAAACCGGGAGATTGAAAGCCGCGCCGTATTCCAACGCGAGCGCCTCGCTGGCAAGCTTGGTGGCCCCGTAGAGTGAAACCGGCGCCGCGGTGGAAAAGGTTTCGGCGATCCCGTTGCCCGTCACGCCCGGCGGCAGGGTGGACGCGGAATTCAGGTGAAAGGCACCGTTCCGGACGGTCACTGGCAGCGCAGCCAGCCCGGGAATGGAGTAGACCCGACTGGTGCTGAGCAGCACAAACCCGGCGTGGTGGTGTTTGCAGAATTCCAGCATGTTGATGGTGCCGGAAAGGTTGTGTTCGACCAGTTGCCGCGAACTGGTCCTGCCGTCGACGCCGGCCAGCACGCTCGGATTAGCCGCCGCGTCGATCACCCAGTCGACCGCGGGCAGGGCTTCCAAGTCGCTCGCGGCGCGCAGATCACCGTGAAAGAGCTTCACGCCAAGCTGGCGGAGTGCGACGCGGTTCGACTCGCTGCCGGGGCGGATGAAGTTGTCGAATCCGAAAAGGGCGTGTCCGGCCCCGCTTTCCGCTAAGCCCCGCGCAAGGGTGTTGCCCACGAAACCGCAGACACCGGTGATCAGGATACGCATCCTTGAATCCTCTATGGATTCTTCATCTCCGGGGAAGGCAAATCCCATCCGGATGCCTGCCCGTCAAGGATGCTCGGGCGAGGGCTCCCGGTGGCGACGCTTCGGAACCCGCTGGCCATCCGTTCGGTGGCGTCCGGCGCAATTACTTGATCGATGTCCAGGAGTGTCATCATCTGTCCTCTGATCTTTGCCATGCCGAGCACATGCCGGGAATCGACCTTCCCTCCGCAGTCCGGCGGTGGCCCGATCTCGGCGGCGGCCAGATTCACGACGTCCTCCACGCGATCCACGATCAATCCCATCTGGATCTGCTGGGAGGTCGGGAGTTTCACCTGCGTGACGACGATGCAGGTCTGCTCGCCGAAGGATGCGTCGCGAGCCAGCTTCAGGCGTAGATCGATGACCGGGACAATGCGGCCGCGCAGATTGAACACTCCTATGACATGGGCGGGCGCCCGCGGCACCGGCGTGATAGGCGGCATGCGAATAATCTCGCGCACCTTCAGCACGGCCAGGCCGTAGGTTGCATCATTCAGGATGACGGTGAGGTATTTTCCCCCGACTTGCGTGACAGGGGACGCTGATGCGGGAGGGAGTGTGCTCATCCGGATGCGGAGACGTGGCTTGCCAGCGGCTGGATACGGCACGCCGAGGCCCGTACTTGAGAGGAAAAGCGACCTGACTTGAAAAACGCGAAGGTGCGGGGGCGCGAAGCTGCCGAGACGGGTGGCGGGGATTGGAAGGCGGGGAATTCAAGATCTCAAATTTGGGATCTCAAATTTGAAATTTCCAATGCGCAGCCCGGGCGATCCCTTCCCTTAGGTTTCGCTCCCAGAGGGCCGATGAGAGGGGAGGCGGGATGCCAGTCTCGCCGGGCCATGCCATTCATCCCTTCCAGCTTCGCAGTCATCGAAGACGCGATCAACCGTCTCGCGGCAGAGTGCGTTCTCGCCCAGCCGGGCGGGAACGATGGATTGGTCGCATCCTACGGTGTGTTGTCGGAGCTGGCGGAATCGGTGTCAACCGAGCCGGCACTTGCGGCGCCGGTCGTTCGGATGCAGGAGGCCTTGGAGGAACTTATCGAGGCTGCCAGACCGTTTGATCAAGTCTCTCTGGGAGCCTTGCGAGACCTTGCGGAATGGCTGCAGGAGGCATTGCGCGCCATGCGGAACCGGGGTGACGTACCGGCATTTTCCGCAGCGAGACTGGCGTCCCCTTCATCGGCTTCGGCACCGGCGTCAGACAGTCACCAGCCGATTCCCAATTTTGAGGATAACCGGGACCTCTTGGCGGAGTTTCATGCGGAAGCGTCGGATCATTTGCTGCAGATCGAGGCTTCACTGCTGACCCTGGATTCACATCCCGGGAATCGTGATGCCTTGGATCAACTGTTTCGCTCCTTCCATACGCTAAAGGGAGTTTCGGGCTTTCTCCACCTCGCTGCCATGCACTCCCTCACGCACGAAGTGGAGGCGCTGCTTGAGCAGGCGAGAAGTGGAAACCTGATCCTGAATCCCTCCATCATCACGGCGATCCTCGACAGTCGTGACGCCGTGCAGGCGATGGTGGCGCAGATTGCCGCAGCGCTTGAGAGCGGCATCACCCCCGGCGAAGGGGTCCCGGTGGACCCGCTGATCTCGCGGGTGAAAGCGCTGGCCGGTAACCAGGCTTCGGAGACGGGACACGAATGCCCGCCCGTCGGCGCGCCGCGCCGGATCAATGAGGACCCTGCGGACAATATCATTCCGCTCGACGGAATATCGTCGTCCGCTCCCGCGATGGCAGGACCTTCCTCTCCCGCGGAGTCCGGCAGACCGATGTCGGGTGCGCCCAGCACGCTTCGCGTCAGTACGGAAAAGCTCGACGCAATCATGGACGTCGTTGGTGAACTGGTGATCGCCCACAGTCAGATTGCGGAGTCTGCGGCCGGGCTGGCCGACGGCAACTCTTCGCTCCTGCGCCATGTGGCCGATTTGGGCAGGATCACGAAGGAACTTCAGCACAACGCGATGTCGCTTCGCCTGGTTCCGATCAAGGCGACGTTCCAGAAGATGGAGCGGCTGGTGCGTGACCTGAGCGGGCAGTGCGGAAAGAAATGCATCTTCAGGACCGCTGGTGCGGAAACGGAATTGGACCGCGTTCTGGCGGAGGCGCTGGCCGATCCCCTGGTTCACATGATCCGGAACGCTTTGGACCACGGCCTCGAGTTTCCCGACGCGCGCGTCGCAGCCGGCAAACCGGAGAGCGGCACCGTCCTGCTGAAGGCCTATCACCAAGGCCCGCACGTTCATATCGAGCTCAGCGATGATGGGCAGGGCATCGATCCCGCGCGCATTCACGCCAAGGCGGTGGCGAAAGAACTGATTGCGGACGGTGCTTCGTTGTCCCACGGGGAAATCACCAACCTGATTTTTCATCCGGGATTTTCCACCGCCTCCGCGGTTACGTCCGTATCCGGGCGGGGCGTCGGCATGGATGTGGTCCGCAGAAACATCGAACGGCTGGGCGGCACGATCGAAATCGAAACCGCGGTCGGCAAGGGGACGACTTTCCGCATCAGGCTTCCCCTGACCACCGCCATCATCGACGGACTGGTGGTGCGTGTCGGCGCCGACCGCTTCATTATCCCCAGCGCAAACCTTCAAGCGGCAATCCGACCCGCCGCGGCGGCGATTTCCAGCGGGCAGGGCCGCGGCGAAATGCTCGATCATCGGGGACGGGAGTTCCCGCTCGAACGGCTCAATCGGAGGCTCCGGATCCCGGGGGCGATCGAGAATCCGGGGGAGGGAATCGTTCTCCTTGTGGAAACGTGCGACAAAGTCAGCGCGCTGCTGGTGGACGAGATGATCGGCAAGCAGGCGGTGGTCATCAAGAATCTCGGAGGATACCTCGCCGAACTGCCCGGCATAGCGGGCGGTGCCATTCTTGGCGACGGAAACATCGCCTTAATTCTCGATCCGTCGACACTCTTTGCCGCCTAGCCCCCCTTCCCGCACCCAACATGATCACAATTACCGAAGTCTGCCAGAAAGCGCTCCGATTGCCCTGCTCGCCGGTCCTGCTGCCGCGAATCATAGAGGTGATTGAACGCGAGGATGCCTCGGTGGGCGACTTGGAAAAGATCATTTGCCTCGATCCGGTCCTCGCCAGTTCGACGCTGCGGCTGGCAAATTCGGCCTACTTCTCCTCCAGCGCCAACCGGGTTGAAAAACTCGACGAGGCGATCCAGCGGCTGGGCCTGCGCGAAATCTACCGCCTGGCCGCCTTGTCGCTGGCCGGTCGCTGGATGACGCTGGCCGCCGACGGCTATCGCTGGGAGGCTGGGGATTTCTGCCGGCTGGCTCTGGTCACGGCCGTGGCGGCCGAATACCTCGCGGAGAGGATGGACATGGGCAATCCGCGCATTGCCTATACCGCGGGCCTCGTGCACGAGGTCGGAAAATTGGCTGTGGCGTATTCGTGCCATGAATATTTCGGGCAGATCCGCGCGCACCAGAAGGCGAACGGCTGCGTCTGGCTGGCTTCCGAGAAGGCGGTGCTCGGTTTCAACCATGCCGACGTCGGATCCGAACTCCTGAAATCGTGGAATTTTCCGGCGAGTCTGATCGCAGTCGCCACCTGCAATCCGCCCACGCCGGCGGCCCCGGCGGAGGTGATGCCGCTGCTGGTGAACGTGCATGCGGCAAAGTACCTGGCGACATCGATCGGCGCCGGTGTGGCGGAGGATGGATTCCTTTTTGAGCTCAATGCCGGCCTGCTGCTCGAATGGGGGTATTCCGCATCCGTCCTGGAAACATCCCTCCCTGAGGTGCTGGCGCGTGCCAGCCGCCTGCTGCAGGAGAACCTCCTGCACGGGACATTGAAATTTTGAGGGGTGAATCCGGGTGCGGCACCTCAAGTCAACCGACGGTGTGCCGATAGAAGAAGCAACCACGCGGGGCCCCGGTTCAGGACCCGGATCCCCCTGCGCAGGTTGTTTCATAGTGTGTGTTTGTGTGGCTAACCGGCCGGGTGCTCGCATCCGGCCGGTTTTTTGTTCGGCACGAAATTGCGGCGATCGGCGGACACCGGGAACGCCGGCCGGTGCCGCTTGGCAATGCAATCACGCAGACGGAAGGCATGCACCGCGGGCAGCGTTTTTCGGACGCACGTTGCGAAAGCAAAACGGAAGCTCACTCCCGCCCGCCGCGATCGCGCCGCCGCTTATCACAAAAAAATGCCCAAGGCAGGACGTAACCCAATAGGTTACATCCCCTCAGGAATGACCGGCAAGGGGCGGTTGGGCTTGGCGCGGTGATACGCGGTTTGCTTCCCCGGTCGGAGAAAATGGCGATCAGACCAACGCGCGGGAGCGTTGCTCCGCGGTGCCCCGCATGCCCTGGCGCTTGATGGCACCGAGCAGTTCACCGATGCGGATGGGCTTGCGCAGAACCTCGGCCGCACCCAGTGCGCGGAGTTCATCGAGGATCGCAGAGGTGATATATCCGCTCAGCACCATCACGGGAATGGGGAGACCGTCCCGCGCCAGCGAGGCCAGCAGGTCGCGTCCACCCAGAGTGGGCATGTTCAGGTCGGTGACCACAAGGTCGTAGCGGGCCGGCTCGAGCCGGAGGAGCGCAAGCGCCGCCGCGCCGTCAGTCGCGCAGGTCACCTGGTGCCCGGCGTGCTGCAGGCCGAGTGTCAAGGCGCTGGCGACCATCTCGTCATCCTCGGCCAGGAGCACATGACGACCCGGGCCGGCGGAATCCGGCAGGGGGGACGGTACGGGGACGGGTGGAGCGGCGGGCTGTTTGGGACTGGGCAGGTAGACGCGGAACGTCGTGCCCTCGCCGACCGTGCTGTCGACTTCGATCCATCCACCGAGCGCCTGCACCCCCTTGAGGGCTATCGGCAGGCCGAGGCCCGTGCCCTGGCCGGGGGCCTTGGTCGTGAAGAACGGATGGAAAAGGCGCTGCCGCAGGGCTTCCGTCATCCCGCAGCCGGTATCGCTGATCTCAATACACTGGCATGACCTCGGCGCGGCGGTGCCGCCTTGGCCGGCGGCATTGCGGGCGGCGGCCATCAGGGTGGAGGTGCTCACCCGGATCACTGGCTTCCAGTCCGGCGAGGGCTCCGCGATCCGTTCCATGATCGCGTCGCGGGCGTTGAGGAGGAGGTTGATCACGATCTGGGTGATGACCGTTGGCTGCAGTGGCAGCGGGGGAAGGTCCGGGGCGAGCAGGACAATGACGCGGAGGCGGGGGTCCAGCGTGCGGCGCAGGAGATCGACCGTGTCCTGAACGTGAGGATTGAGCGGCTGCCAGACCGTCGTTTCGGCTGCATCGTTCCTGCCCAGGGTGAGGATACGCTGGCCGAGCGCGATCGCCTGGGTGACGGCCTCGCGTACCGGTTTGACCTGATCCCGGAGGCCGGGCATTCCGCGGTGATTTGATTCGAGCAGGTCGAGGTGGATGACCGAAGGCGTGAAAAGGTGATTGAGCTGCTGGGCGAGTCCGCAGGCGAGCTGGCCCATGGAGTCGAGGCGCTGCACCTGGTGGAGCTGGACCTCAAGTTCCGCACGCAGGGTGATGTCCTGGACGAAGGATATCATGCCCGTGATGGCCCCGCCGGCTCCCGCGAGGGGAATGTGATGCCATTCGCAGGTGCGCCGCGTGCCGTCGCGCCGGGTGTGCACGTGCTCCAGGCGGCGCCTTTCCCGTCCGAGCCGGATCTCGCGCAGGGTCGCTTCCATGGCGGTTCGTTCGTTGATCGGGAACAGCAAGTCGATGCCGTTGCTGCCCACGGCTTCGTCCGCGGGGATGCCGAAGAGGGTTTCCGCCGCGGGATTCCACGCCAGGATCCGGAAGTTGAGGTCCCAGCCGATGTTCCCCATGGGCATCTGTTTCACCTGCAGGGCGAGGGCATCCTCGGCGGCGGTGCGTGCCCGTTCGCAGGCGATGCCCTGGGTGGTGTCGAGGTGGATGCCGACGACTCCGGCGATGCCTGCGTCCGCACGGATGGGGGTGATCACAGCCTCGAAATGCCGTGAATTCCCCGCCTCGCTGACCGTGTAGTCGTAGCCCGAGTCTTCACCGGAGAAGGCACGCCGTGCGGCCCGCTCCCACACTTCGAACGATTCGGGCGACGTTCGATCCGCGCATTCCGCAAGGGTTTTTCCAACGAAGCCCGCGCCGCGGCGCGTTTGCGCGAGGCGGTTGAAGAACCGGAAGCGCCCGTGTTCATCGAGTGCCCAGCATTCGTGCGGCAGGCTGTCGAGCAGCGCCTGGAAACGATTCTCCGCCGCGAAGGTGGCGGCCCGCGTGACGGCTGCGGCGTGCATCACAAAGGCGACCCAGAGGCATGCGCCGAGACCCGCCGCCCCGGCGAGAAGGCCCAGGGCCGGTTGTCCATGGTTCTCCGTGCCGCGCAGAATGAAATGTCCCGCCAGCAGGACGACGGCGAGCCAGGACCAGGCAAGCCAGGCCAGGCGCGGATTCCGGTGACGTTTCAGCAGGAGATGCAGGCCACCGTAGAGGGTGGCGCTCGCCAGGCAGAAAAACACAAACGCATACGTTGCCATGGCCCGTGGTTACGCCAGCGAGAACTGTTCCATCCGGTCGGGCGTCTTCAAGGTGAGCGTGGCGCTGGCCAGCTCCAAATGCACGGTGCGGTTGACGCTTCCGCCCAGATCTTCGCCACGGACGGGAATCTGATACACGCCGAGGATCTTCTTCACGGATGTGGCGTTCCGCTCGCCGATCTTGAAGGGATCGGTGCCGTTGAGCACGCTGGCGCCTCCTGCCAGGAAGACCCGCATGCGGCTGCGCTCGACTTTCATCCCCACCAGCGAGCGGAAGAAGTAGGGCAGTCCGGTGTCCGCGAACATCGCCGGTTGTTTCGCCGCTTTCTCCGGTGAGATCAGGGAGTCCGGCAGCATGATGTGCAGGATTCCGCCGGACAAGGCCACGGGGTCGTAGGCGATGACGCCCACACACGAGCCCAGCGCATACGTGCTCAGGGTCACAGGCGCATTGTTCGATACCGCAAGATCGCCAACGCCAATGACCACGCGTTGGGCAAATTGAGCGGGTCGGGTGGGAGAGCCTGACATGGACGGTTACCAGGTGACGGACCCGCGAACGCCGGGGTTCGCGAAGGAAGGAGGGACAACGAAGGAGGGGACGTCTACGTCCATCCCATTATGTTCGGTTGTCCCACCCCAAACTTGAGTGAGACCGTGGGATTGCTTTGCCCTGCGAGCAGGGCCGTCGCCCCCTGCCCTTGGCGTTGGGTCCGGACCCACAAGTCGCTGTCGGATCAACTGTAAACCAACAGGCGCTGGTTGATGGGCGTCACGAGGTTGTGATTCCTGATCTTGGAAATGGTGCTGGCGTTGAGGGTCTGCCCCTCGCTGACGAGCAGCAGCCCGTGGGGGCTGTACAAGCCATTGGCAAGAATCATCCCGGGCTGCAGTTCCTCGAGCAGGACCTCGCTGACCTTGCGTGGCAGTTGGAGCAGGTGGGTGACCTTGAGGAAGAGCCGGACTGCCTCCGGATCGAGGGCGGTTCCCGATTGGGCCAGCACGGATTCGATGGCTTGATCCTTGGGCAGTCCGCTTTCGACAAACCCGACGGCGACCGCCAGGCAGCGCGCAGTCCATGGAATGGCTTCGCGAGCCAGACCGTCGGGAAAGCCGCCGCCGTCAAAACGTTCGTGATGGGCGCGAATCGTCTCGCCAACGTCGCCACGGCTGTCGACGTAGGAGGCCAGCGTCTGGCTGTAAATCGGGTGGCTTTGCAGCGTGATCCGGTCCGCCTCGCTCAGCTTTTCGGGATGCGTGCAGAAGGTGCGGACGGTATCCCGGGGAATGCCGATGAGGCCGAGATCGCACAGCCACGCGCTCGCCTTGAGCACGCGCTTTTCCTTTTCGCTGAAATGTTCCGTATCCGCCATCCTTTGGGCGATCTCGACCATGGCCTTGGTCTGCCCGGCAAGATACGGATCATAGGTGCTGAGAATGCGGCTGCACAGTTCCAGTGACCGGTCATAGCTCGTCGCGAGTTCGCGGTTGGCGACGGCGAGCGACGACTTCTGCTCCTCCAGGTTCTTCACCTGGCAGGCCAGCGCCGCGTTGGCGATGCTCAGCTGTTCATTGAGGCGTCGGGTTTCCGCGGTCAGGCGTTCGTTCTCGGTGACCAGTTGATAGCGCAGGATGGCGTTCTTGACCGTCGCGGAAAGCTCCTCGCGCAGCCAGGGTTTCGCGACAAAGCGGAAGATTTCGCCCTTGTTGATGGCGTCGACAATGGTCGAAAGCGAGAGCACCGCGGTGATGAGGATGCGTGATGCGGAGGGGTTGAGTTTCTTCGATTCGATGAGAAAATCGAGTCCGAGCATTCCCGGCATGCGCTGGTCGGAAATGATGACCGCAAACTCCCGGGTGCGCAGAATCTCCAGTGCCTGCAGCGGGTTGCCGCAGGCGACAACGTTGTACTTTTCCCGCTCGAGAACATCCCGGAGCGCCGCAAGGACAATGGGCTCATCGTCGACGATGAGCAGCGAGTGGCTGGCGGCGTTGGCGGCAGGAGTCATGGGAGGCGAAGCAGCTTTGCCATGGCATCGGCTGCGTCCTGCTCGTTGATGCCGGCTGGCAGGAAGAGGTCAACCTGGGCGCGCAATCCACCGGCGTCCGCGTCGGCCGACTCGGTCAGATTCAACGCCAGCCGCAGGCCGGGATGGTCGCGGCGTATCTCGGCGAGCAGGATCCGCAATGAGGTGTCTGCCTCGCCCTGGCGAACGAGAACGAAGTCCAGCCTGGCACCCTCCTCCCGGAGATAACGCCGGGCGTGTTCGAGGGTGGCAATCGTCCGGAGCGACCAATCGCGTGCGCGCAAGGCATCGACCAGCGGTCCCTCGTCGGTCATGTCACGTTCGAGGTAGAGCCCGCGGATCGTCCGGGGGATCGCGGCTTCACCCGGAACCGGAGGCTGCGACTGGTCGAGGTCGACCAACGGCAGGACGAGAATGATCTCCGTACCCCTGCCCAGCGTGCTGCGCGCGGCCATCGCACCGCCACAGGACTCCGCAAAGAGGCGGGCGTGGTAGAGGCCCAGCCCTGATCCCCGGGTGGCGTCCTTGGTGGTGAAAAAGGGGTCGAAGATGCGCTCCAGATGAGCGCCCGCGATGCCTGTCCCGTTGTCGGAGAAGGTCAGCTCCACGGCCCGTGCACGCTGGGGCGGCAGCGCGGGCTGCGATCCTGGTGCGGGGACTTCACCGGGGTCGACCGACCTCAGGGAAATCTTGATTTCGCCGGGCCCCCGGAGGGCATCACGCGAATTCATCGCGAGGTTCACCAGCGTCTGCCGGAATGCGGTCTCGTCGATGTAAACCGGCCATTCCCCGTCCTCAGCCGGACCCGTGAGCTGGGTGCCCCGCGGCAGGATCACTTTGACCAGATCGACCTGTTCGCGCACGATGCGGCCCAGATTGACGTAGGATTTTTCACCGGAGGTTTCGCGGTTCAGGTCAAGGATCTTGCGGAGGAGCCGCTGGGCCTGCCCTGCATTTTCCTTGATCAGTCCGAGCCCGTCCCGCAGCGGATGGCGGTTCGGCAGCGTGTTGTGATAGAGTTCACTGAGGGAGAAGATCCCCGTCATCACATTGCTGAAATCATGCAGCAGTCCGGTCGTGAGCGTGGAAATGGATTCCTTCCAGGCCCGGCTGCTCAGGCGGTGTTCGGCGATCTTCTGCCGGGTGATGTCGAGCCAGATGCCCTCGTAGCCGAGCACGAGTCCGCCGGCCGTGCGCACCGCCGTCCGGATGTCGAGGAGATAGAGGTACGCGCCGGACTGGGGGTTGAGGATGCGGTAGACCTGAGAGAACGGGCGATCGCTCTTCTGGTTGCGCTCCAATTCGGCGTGGAAGGACTGCTCGTCCGCCTCGTGAATGAGGCGGAGGAAGGGCTGGCCGTTCTTTGCCAGGGGCTGCGGCGAGGTGCCGAGGAGCGACTCGAAACCCGGGCCCACCGACGCGAACGAGAAATCGGACCGCTGGTGGAACACGACACCCGGCAGCAGCGTCAGCGTCTGGTCGAGCCTCGCCTCGACCGTGCGGAGGCGCAGGAAGAGCTTGGCAAACGACGCGGGATCGGAGGTCAGGTCCGCCAGGCCCAGTTTTTTCAACTCGCCGGGTGGAGTCAGTTCCGGCGTGAGCGTGACGGTCATCGTGTCCTTGAAGCGCAGGCGGTGCACGGCCAGCCCCATCCCCGGCATTCCGGGAGTCAGCTCCGGCAGGAAGAGCGCATCTTCCGATGCAAAGAGTGAGGCCGGGAGTGCCCGTGCCCATGCCGGTGACAGGTCGGCGAGCAGCTCGCGCAGCGAGGAGCCTTCGCCCGCCCGTGCGAAATGGGAATCCTCCCCGGAGATGCGTTGCGCCTGGATGCGATCGCGGACATCAATGATGAATTGGGCGCATTGCGACGGCCCGCGGAGCGTCTGGCGGGGCGTCCCGGTGGACCAGGCTGGCCCGTTCAGCGCGCGGGCCCGGGGCGTTGCGGCGACCGGTGTATCCGGAACCTGAATATCGAGCGTGGAATCAGCCGGAGGCATGGGCGGAGTGGATCGAGGTTGGGGAAGAGTGGGGCAGCGACTCCGCAACGGGGGTGGCGTCGGTCAGGGAAACGATATGCCGGGCGATCCCATCGAGCGGGACCTGGTGTTGTGAACCTCCCATTTCCCAAGCCGCGCGAGGCATGCCATAGACGGCCGAGCTGGCCTCATCCTGGGAAAACGTGAACGCCCCCTGGGCGCGCAGCTTGAGCAGGCCTTCGGCACCATCGTTGCCCATTCCCGTGAGAATGCCGGCGATCGCGTGCGGTCCCGCGCAGTCGGCTGCGGACTTGAACAGCAGATCCACCGCGGGGCGTTGATGCCGGACCTGCGGACCGCTGACAACCCGGGCGCGGTACCCGTCACCCGCCCAGTCGACGAGCAGGTGGTGATTGCCGGGCGCGATCAGGGCGAGGCCCGGCACGAGAAGGTCGCCATCGACCGCTTCGCGCACCTCCAGCTCACATTGTGCGTCGAGGCGATGAGCCAAGGCGTTCGAAAAGACCGCGGGGATGTGCTGCACAATGGCGATCGGCGGCATGTCCCCGGGCAGGCGTGTCAGGACAGTGTGCAACGCCTCGGTTCCGCCCGTGGAGGCGCCGAGGAGAATCAGGCGGCGGGGGTGATGGCGCCGCGCCGGGTCGAGGGCGCGCAAGGCGTCGGCCCGGGAATTTTCCGCCGGCCGGAGCAGCGGAGCCTCGCTGCCGTCCTCAAGGACAATCCTGTCCGTTCGCCGCACGCGGGCGGCGGCCGCGGCCTTGATCCTCTCGCGCAGTTGATGGCCGAGTTCCCCCAGGGAATAGGGCCCATGGGGCTTCCCCAGCACATCGACCGCACCGAGACGCAACGCTGCCAGCGCCTGGTGTGATCCGGATTGTGTCGCCGAGCTCAGGATGATGACCGGCATCGGCCGCTCGGCCATGAGGATTCGCAGGAATGTCAACCCGTCCATGCGCGGCATCTCAATGTCGAGGGTGAGCACGTCGGGCTTGAGTGCGGCGATCTTGTCCCGCGCCCGGTAGGGATCCGGGGCCGTTCCCACCACCTCGATCTCGGCATCCGCCTCCAGGGCATCGGTCAGGGCCTTGCCGACGACGGCGGAGTCGTCGACGATCAGGACGCGTATCTTTTTTTGATCGGCCATGGGGATTGCTTCAGACCGGAAGGGGGGCGCGGTAGACTGCCGTGGTCACCGGCTCGAGACCGTGCCGGAGCGTATGGAGGCTTTCGGCGTGTCCCACCATGAGATAGCCGCCCGGGACGAGCAGGCTGCCGAGCTTGCGCACCAATTCCTCCTGCGTCGGACGGTCGAAATAGATCATCACATTGCGACAGAAGATGACCTGGAACCGGCGGTTGAATGGCGGCATGCCATCGAGCAGGTTCATCTGTCGGAACGTGACCGTTTCCTGGAGGAATGGCTTCACGCGATAGTTGCCGTCCTGGGGTCCGAAGCCCTTCTGGAAGCAGGTTTTCACGAGCTTGGTCGGAACCTTTTGCAGTGCGTCCTGCCTGTAGACGCCGATCCGGGCGCGCTGGAGCACGCGATGGGAAATGTCGGTCGCCTCAATGTGAAAGGGCCAGGCCGGCTGGACGGCGCCCAGCGCCTGGGTCAGCGAAGCCGCGATGGAGTAGGGCTCCTCCCCGCTGGAGCAGGCGGCGCTCCAGACATTGAAGGTGGGCCACGCGTTCGCGGTGCGCCGCAGGAGCATTTCCGGCACCACAGTTTGCGTGAGAAAATCAAAGTGGGACGGTTCGCGGAAGAATGACGTGTGGTTGGTCGAAATCACGTCGATCAGATGCGACAGCTCCTCCTCGCCGGCCTTGTCCTGCAGGAAACGGCAGTATTCGCGGATGGAGGTCAGCCTGGTTGCCCGCAGCCGGTTGCCCAAACGGGCGGTGACGAGTTCCTTCTTGTCGGGTCCGAGATGGATGCGACTGTGGCTGTAAACCAATTCGCGAATGAACTCATAGTCGCGGTTAAGCATGCGGATTTGAGCGCATATCGGCGCGTTCGATTCCCAATGAAGGTTACCCCCGTGAAAACGGGTGCTTTACCCGATATAAGCACCCCGGGGGCGGCAATATTTTCCCCATGGCGGGTCATGCGGCCGCGAAAACAGGCGCCCGACGGATCGGAATCGAATTTCAGTCTGTTTTATCATTCGAATGAATAATAGGTTACGTCGATCGTCGTCGTCGTGGCACAGGCATTGCAATGGCGAGTGCGTCATGGTCGACCCGATCTTTCAGTCCTCCAACTACCAGCTTGCCCGGAAACTGCTCGACGCGTCCGTCCTGAGGCAGACGGCGATCGCAGCGAACATCGCCAACGCCGAAACCCCCGGCTACCGCCGGATTGACATATCGCCTGATTTTGCCGCGCAGCTGAAATCGCGGCTGGCTGAGGGTGGCGCGGGCTTTTCGGGCGTGAGTGCCAGGCTGGTCGAGGATGCGCATGCCCGCGCGGTGCGCCCGGACGGAAACTCCGTCGAGATCGAGCGCGAGTTGCTGGAAATGAACCGCAACACCGTCGAATACGAATTTCTCACCGACGTGGTGAGCAAGAACATCAAGCAGCTTCGCCTCGCGATTACGGGCCGGGCGGTGTGACGGGGTCTTTCCCCCAGGAATTTTTGTCCCCTTTCAAAAAGATGAATCTCATTGGTGCAATCGACGTGACTTCCGGGGCGCTCAATGCGCAGCGCACCCGCCTCGATGTGGTGGCGCAGAACATTGCCAATGCGCAAACCACCCGGGGAGTCGACGGGGCGCCCTATCAGCGTCGGATGGTGTCGTTCGAAACCGAACTGCTTCGCAAGGAGGGAGCGGCGGGTGCGGCGTTGTCGTCGGTCCGTATCGGGGAAATCGCTACCGACAAGTCTCCCGGCCAGCGTGTCTATGATCCGCAGCACCCGGATGCCGGCGCCGACGGCATGGTGCAACTGCCCAACGTGAACCTGGCGTTTGAAATGGTCGACCTGATCACGGCCACCCGTGCATACGAAGCCAACCTGTCGGTGGTCAAGAACGCCCGCCAGATGGCCATGAAGGCCCTCGAAATCGGCCGCTAAGCCTCCGCCTCCCCTTCCGAAACCCCCGACTCTCCAACCTCATGTCACCCATAAGCTCCGTTGGCGGCCTGCAAAACCTGATGGCCATGCGCATTCCCGGTGCCGGCCAGATCGAAGGCCCGTCCGCCCCGGGGGTCGGTATCCCGCTGCAGGCGCCGGGAATGCGGCCGGCGAGCTTCAGCTCCGTGTTTGAGGCGATGGTCGAAGGCGTCGACGCCAAGCAGGCCGAAGCTCAGGCCCTGACCCGGCAGGTGCTGCTGGGCCAGAACGATCAACTGCACTCCAGCGTGATCGCGATGCAGGAAGCCGGAGTGGCCTTCCAACTGATGGTCGAGGTTCGCAACAAGCTGGTC
>CAZOXB010000041.1:0-20384 GCA_964583635.1 uncultured Opitutaceae bacterium
GGACGCGTTGCGTTTGACAACGTCAGCACGTCAACCCTTTCGATGCCGCATACCGCAATCCCGGCCACGAGGGACCGTGGCCCTCCGGATCCGAGAAACGAAAAAGCCGACCTGGGAGGGTCGGCTTTTGTGCTGGCGGATGGCGTGCGGCCCGGGTATCAGGCAACGCGCTCAACCACGAGCGGTGGAGGTGTCGGGCGCTTGGGTGCCAGACGGTAGGCGTCCTTGAAGTAGTTGAGGGCCTGCTCCAGCCTGGATTCGTCGTTGTAATGAATCATCATGAGCGGCTCGCCCTGTTTTACCTGGGTGCCGACCTTCCGGATTTCGGAAACCCCGACGGCATAGTCGATCTTGTCGCCCGGAGCCGCCTTGCCCGCGCCGAGGATGTGCACGCCATGGGCGATCATCGCCGCGTTGATGGTGTGCACGTAACCGCGCTTGGGAGCGGGCAGCTTGCGGATGTGGCGCGCCTGGGTGAATTTTTCGGGGTGGTCGATGTAGGTCGTGTCGCCGCCCTGCGCCTTGACCAGCTCCTTGAGCTTTTCCAGGGCGGTGCCGTCGGTGAGGTGCCGTTCGACGGTCTGTTTTGCGGACAGGGTGGAGCCCGCGACGCCGGCGAGCCGGACGATTTCCATGCCCAGCTTGAGCACGAGTTCCTTGATGTCCTCGGCGCCGCCGCCCTTCAGGATCTGGATGGCTTCCTTGATCTCCAGGGCGGTGCCCACGGAGTCGCCCAGCGGCTGGTTCATGTCCGTCACGAGCGCGACGCAGCGGCGCTTCATCGAGCGGCCCACGCGCGTCATGGAGCGGGCGAGCTGCTTCGCCTGCTCGAGATCCTTGATGAAGGATCCGTTGCCCCACTTCACGTCAATGACCAGGCCCTCGGAGCCTTCGGCCAGCTTCTTGGAAAGAACGGAGCCGGTGATCAGCGGCAGACTCGGGATTGTGCCGGTTTCCTTGCGCAGATCGTAGAGTTTCGCATCGGCGGGAGCCAGATCCTCGGACTGCGCGACGATCGCTCCGTTGATGCGGGCCAGTTGGCTGACGAACTGTTCATTGGTGAGTTGCGCCTTGAAGCCGGGGATGGAGGCAAGCTTGTCGAGGGTGTTGATGACGTAATCGTGTTCGACGCCGCACATCATCGGGACGACCACACCGGCGGCCATCGCCAGCGGAACAAGGACGAGCGAGGTCTTGTCGCCGATCCCGCCCGTGGCGAACTTGTCGATCTTCGGCTTGGCGATGCCTGAAAGGTCGATCACTTCTCCGGACAGCATCATTTCCTCGGTCAGATCCGCCGTCTCCTGGGCGGACATGCCTTGAAAGTAGATCGCCATCGCCAGCGCGGCGAGCTGATGCTGGGGCATTTCGCCGTCGAGCGTGCTGTCGATGAGATAACGGACTTCGTCCTTCGTGAACTCGCCGCCGTCGCGCTTCTTTTCGATCAGGAATTCAAAGGTCGGCTTGATAAACCTCCGGGGAGGGATGTTGCGTTTCGTCATTGGTACTGTGTGAAGATCTCGTCGCGGCCCGTGAGCCGGAAAAGTTTACGAGCCAATCATTCCTGCCTGTAATGTCGAGCCAAAACCCGCCGGTGATGCCGGATCTTTGCGTCGAAAATCCGGATGCTGGCGACGAGATCTCGCTTGCCGGGAAAGGCCGCGAATCGTGTGGTGGGACCGATGCATGCCTCCTTCCAAGTTGCCGCCGATCTCAACGACGCCCTCTGCGCGGCCGCACGATCCGCGGGACTGGAGGCTGAATTCAAACCGGAAATCCGGACCGCCGATCCACGGTATGGCGATTTCCAAGCCAATGGTGTGCTGGGCTATGCGAAAGCATGCAAACAGAATCCCCGCGCGGTCGCCGAACGCCTGGTCGCGGCGCTTTCGAACGACTTCAAGGCGCAATTGGATATCTCCATTGCCGGACCGGGCTTCATCAACCTGCGATTGAAGCCGGCGGTCCTGCTGGCCTGGCTGAATGACTATCGCACCACGGAACAGTTGAAGGCCGGTGCGGCCACATTTTATCACGGGCTGCGCTACGTGGTCGATTTCAGCTCGCCCAATACGGCAAAACAATTGCACGTCGGTCATATTCGCGGCATGGTGATTGGCGAGGCCATCTGCCGCCTGCTGGCATTTTGTGGTGCGCGGGTGATCCGGGACAACCACATCGGCGACTGGGGCACGCAGTTCGGCAAATTGATATGGGGCTACAAGCACCTGCGCGACGAGACCGCCTTGGCGGCCGATCCGCTGGAGGAACTGGAGCGCATCTACAAGGCGGCGGATGCGGCGGCCAAGGCGGATCCGGCGACACTGGATGCGGCGCGTGGAGAGCTCGTGAAACTGCAGGCGGGCGACGCGGAGAACCGGGCCTTGTGGGAACGGATCAACGCCATCAGTTCGGGTGCATTTGAGGAGATCTACCGCAAGCTCGATATCCGCTTCGACCATCAGTTGGGCGAGAGCTTCTACAATGACCGCCTCGCCCAGGTGTATGACGAATTGGGCAAGGCCGGACTGGCCGGCGTGTCGCAGGGTGCCCTGGTGGTTTTTCATCCGGAACATCCGAGGTTCCGGGAACAGCCCTTCATCATCCGCAAATCGGATGGCGCGGCCAACTATGCCTCCACCGACCTCGCGACCATGCTGTACCGCGTGGAACATTTCAAGGCGGACGCCATCGCCATCCTCACGGATGCGCGGCAGACCGATCATTTCGAGCAGCTCTGGCTGACGACGCAGAAATGGTTCGCCGCGACCCATCGGCAGCTCCCGCGTTTCGAGCATGTCTCGTTCGGCTCGATCCTGGGCGAGGATGGCAGGGCGATCAAGACGCGCTCGGGCGATCCGATCAAGTTGAAGGAACTGCTTGCAGAGGCCGAGGAACGGGCGTTCGCCATCGTGACGGAAAAATCTCCCGAGCTCCCGGAGTCCGAGCGTCGTGAAATTGCATCGGCGGTGGGCATTGGTGCGGTGCGTTATGCCGATCTGTCCCAGAATCGCAGCAGCGACTATGTGTTTTCATGGGACAAGATCCTCTCGTTTGAGGGGAACACCGCACCGTATCTGCTGTATGCGGTCACGCGGATTCATTCGATTTTTCGCAAGCTGGGACTGGATCCGGCGGATGCCTCGGCGGTGGCGGCAGCATCCGCGCCCGAGACGGACGCGGAGCTGGCCCTGGCGAGGAAACTCGTGGGCTTCGCCAGTGTGCTGGAGCTGACCACGCAGCAATTGCGACCGCACTTTCTCTGCACCTATCTTTACGAACTGGCGGGGACTTTCAGCGGTTTCTATACGGTCGACAAGGTCATCGTCGACGATCCCGCCATCCGCGCCCGCCGGGTCCTGCTTTGCGCCCGGACGCTGCTGTTCCTGGAGGCGGGCTTGCACCTGCTCGGCCTCCGCACCCTTCAGCGCATGTAAGGCCCGGTGGTGTGCGGGCGGGGCTGAAATTCTCGTAAAAGCGGCAGATCGGGGAAGATTGCCGATCCAGCCCGGGCGAGCACGGCCCCTCGGAGGCCGACGCGTGACAAAACAGCCTTGCGGCCTCTCCTCCGGCCCCGCAGGATTTTGCGGAAACAATGGCCACCCAGGAGTTTTATATCCGCGCCGCGACGGAGACCGATGCCCGTGGCCCATTTACTCTTGAGCAACTGACCTCCCTGGCCGAGGCAGGTCAGGTGACACCGTCGACCCTCTACTACGACGCTGCCACCGAACAATGGGCGTCGATCGATTCGAACACGGAGGTACGGATCGCGCTCTTCCCCGACAAGAAGCGACTGAGGGTGAAGCCGAAGGAATTTTCAACGGCGGCGCGTGGCGAAAAATCCGGGGCTCCCATCACGGTCGACGACATGCTGCTGGCCGCGGAGGGCAAGACCGCGGATACGCGCGACCGGTCCGACCCGATCGTCACCCAACTGCGGGCCGCACGGTTGGGCATGTGGGCTCTGATCGTACTCCTGCTGGTGAGTGCCGCTTCGCTCATGCTGTCACAGCCGTCCCTCGATCTGATCATTGCCAAGGATTTCAGCGCGCTTCTCGGCCAGCCCTTTGCGATCCTCGGTGTGATCGACCTGATCTTTGTCGTGCTGCTGCTCCTTCAGATGGTGAGCCTGTATTCGATCATCCGGTTCAGAATAATCTTCGGGCTTGGATTTATCGGGTTTGTGCTGTGGTCGCAGGGTGATGTTGTGCCGATGATTGCCCTGGCAGTTGCCTCAATCGGAATGTATTTCTGCACGATCTTCGTCTCCTACCTGCCGTTGGCGATCGCGGTCGCCGCCGGATTCACCGGCATGGCAGGGTTTGCCTACTTCATGCTGGCTTGACGGAGCGTAACATGGAGACGTTGGCGTCACGGTGGGCCAGGCTTGTCCGCCACTTCCATGTCACGATCTGGCAGCCACAATACCTGAAGGAACGCTCGATCCGGGGATGCACCTATGCGGTCCTGCGCATTGTTTCGATCACCTATGCCGGCCTGACCGAGACGCGTGCCGCGAGTCGTGCCGCCGCGCTGAGCTTCAGTTCCCTGCTTGGTCTGGGGCCGCTTGTTGCGATCGCAGTGCTCGTCGCGGGCTTCGCTCTCGACAAGAACGATCCGAATCTCGCGGCCAATGCCGTTCACCGGCTGGTGGGATATGTCGCGCCGCAACTGCTGCAGTATGAACGCATGGCGGCCGCCGAGCGGTCCCGCACGGAGAGTACCGGCGGCGATGCCGGGGTCCAGGCCCGGGTGAATCCCGAACTGATCGAAATCATCAACGGATTTGTCACCGGCACGAGCCGTGGCGCATTGGGTGCCTTCGGTGCCCTGATGCTCATCGTGATTGTGCTGCAGCTGTTCACGTCGGTCGAAACCGCCTTCAATGAAATCTGGGGCGTGCGGCGCGGGCGATCCTGGATCATGCGCCTCGTCTTCTACTGGACGATTCTCACCCTCGGTGCCGTCTTGTTTTTCACCGCGGCGACGGGTCTCTCGGCCGGGGCACTGCTGACGACGTTTGCGGAAAAGGTGTCGATCGGCGGGGCGCTGAAACCGCTGTTTCAGCTCCTCTTGCCGGTGGGGTCGACCCTGTTGCTCACAGCCATCCTCACCGTGTTCTATCGCACCATCCCGAACACGCGCGTTCTGTGGTCGGCGGCATTGGCCGGTGCGCTGGTGGTGGCGTTGCTCATCCTGATGAACAATTTCCTGGCGGCGCTGTACCTGAAGCGGGTTTTCCTGACGCGCAGCCTTTACGGATCCTTGAGCATCGTGCCGGTGCTCATGCTCGGGCTCTACATTTTCTGGCTGTTCGTGCTGCTGGGCGGAACCGTCAGTTATGCCGTGCAAAACGTCCATTTCCGCAACAGCCAGGCCGCCTGGAACAGCCTGTCCGAATCCTTGCGTGAACGTCTGACGTTGGTTGTCCTTCTGGCCATCGGACGCCGTTTCGAGGCATGCCTTGAGCCCTGCAGCGCAACCCAATTGAGCGAGATGCTCAAGGTGCCCACGCAGATCCTGAACGAATGCCTCAACCGTCTGGTGCAGATTCAGCTGGTGTCACCGGTTCCCTCGCAGGACGCCGATACCGCCGCCGATTTCCGTTTTCAGCCGGCCCGGCCGCTGGGTCGCATCACGCTCAAGGACTTCAAGCGCAGGGACGACGATCTCGGAACGATGCCCAGTTCGGTCTCACTCACCCATCTGGACCCGATCGTCAAACTGTACGATGATGCGTTGGCGACGCTGATGGATGAACCCCTTTTCGAAACCTCTTTGGAAAAACTGTTTGCAACCCATCCCTTTGAAGCCGCTCTGCCGGCTGCGTCCGGATCGGGCACGGGTTTGCTCAGGCGGTGACGGAATGTCGGTTGTCCGTCAGCCGACGATTGACACCGGGGATGGCCGATTTACCCTTGGCGGTTTTATTCCATGATTTCCTGGATCCAGAAAACCTTCCAGCAGCACTTCCGTATCATCTTCCTGGTTCTGCTCGCGCTCACGATCGTGTCGTTTATCTTCACCATCGGCGCCTCCCCAGGCATCGGAAATGCCGGGCAGAAGGCAATGAACCGGCCCTTCTTCGGAGCCAATCTCGGCAATCAGGAGGATGTCGCCCGGGTCATGGGGGACGCCCAGCTCAGCGTCTTTCTTCAGGCTGGGTATCCCGCTCTCAGTGGCGCCCGCCTCGAACAGTTCGCGCTTCATCGTTATGCGGCCCTGGCGATGGCCGGCAACCTGCGCATTCCGGGCCCAACTGCGTCGGAACTCGCAGCCTTCGTGAAGACACGGGGTGCATTCCTGGGGCAGGACGGATCGTTCGACGCCGCTCGTTACAGCCAGTTCCGCGACAACCTCCGCATGAATCAGGGGGCCAACGAGGGCGACGTCGCCAGGGTGCTCGCGGATGACTTCCGTTATGAA
The DNA here is from genome assembly GCA_964583635.1 of uncultured Opitutaceae bacterium. Lineage (GTDB taxonomy): Bacteria > Verrucomicrobiota > Verrucomicrobiia > Opitutales > Opitutaceae > UBA6669. The sequence goes on from CAZOXB010000041.1 coordinate 6,430, forward strand.
GCCCTGCAAAAGCTGCTGGCGGGTCCGGGTTACGTGATGCCGGGTGACGTCAAGGTCGAGCTTGGACAAAGTGACACCGCGTGGACGCTTGCTGTGGCCACCACGGATTATGGTGCGTTTTCCCCGAAGATCGAACCCACGGATACGGAGCTGGCGAAATATTTTGAGGAAAATACCTTCCGTTATGAGATGCCACCCCAGGTGCGCGTCCGTGCGGTTGAATTCCCGAATGCCGCGTATGCCAGTCAGGTCCGCGTGAAGGATGCGGATGTCCGCGCTTATTACGATGCCAATCCCGCCCGCTTTCCCAAGCCTGCGACTCCCGCCGCCCCCGATGGAAAGCCTGCCGTTCCGCCCGCGGCCAGTACACCCGACGCCGATTTCAACGCGGTTCGGGCCCAGGTGGAATCTGCGCTGGTTCTGGAGCGTGCACGACAGATGGCGGCGCAAAATGCCAGCAATCTCACGCTTGCGCTCTACGAAGGGAAGATCACGCGCGCGAACGTCGATGCGTTCCTCAAGGAGCGGAATCTGACGGCGCGACCGATAGCGCCGTTCAGCCGCGATTCCGTACCAGCCGAGTTGACCGGATCTTCCGAGGTGGGGGATGCCGCCTTCAAGTTGGACGATGGGCGTTACTACTCGGACGCCGTCTCGACGGCCAACGGCAGTGCAGTCCTGCTCTGGGTGGAATCCATTCCCGCCCGCCAGCCGCAACTCATGGAAGTGCGTGCCCGCGTGCTCGCCGATTTCACGGAGAATGAGAAGCGCAAGAAGTTTGTGGAGGCGGGACATGCCGCGCGTGCCCAGATCGAGGCACGCCTGAAGTCGGGCGACTCGTTCGAGAAGGCCGTCGCGGCGGTGACCGGGCTGAAATTTGAAGCCAAGACCCTGCCGGCGTTTACGGCACGCGAACCGGCGAAGGATTTGGACTACTCAGTCATCGGTTCGATCCAGACGCTGCAGAAGGGGGCGCTCTCTGAAATGATCATGTCGGGAACAAAGGGGACGATCGTCCAGGTGATTGATCGCAAGGCGCCGGTGATCGATGATTCCAATCCGCGGTATGCTGAAATCCGCACCCAGCTCGCCCAATACTTTGCCGCCGCCTCGGCCAGCAGCCAGATCTCCAGTCTGGTGGAGAAGGAGCTGGCCAAATCGGCGCCCATCAACCCTTGACGGGGACCCGTGCCCGCCCGGAAACGCGAACGCACGGTTGGAAGATGGCAAATCCATGCGGGTTTATCGCCATCCGGCCGCACGCAACCTCGCTGCGAATTTCGGGAGAAGATTTGCAAGGAGGGACTGAAACCTCGTGGATGCCGTCGGCGTCTTATCTCGTGTTTCATCGAATTTTCGACTGGTTTCGCCAAATGATTACATTATCATGAATTGAGCGAAACTTTCTCGGTTTCGCCTGTGTTGATCTTACATTCTCGCCGTTTTGCTGCATGAGTCGTCGCCCTTTCCTGGTCCTTCCGCTGATTATTTTGTCCGGCCTTGCGTCGATCCTTTCCGCCGAAGTCGCCACCCCGCCGACTCCCCCAAAAACTCCGGCCGCGGTTCCCGTGCCGACGCCGGTGCTGACGCTGGAGGAGTGCATTGCCCGGGCGCTTGAAAAGAATTTCGCGTTGGAGATCCAACGCCTGACCACGGGGCAGGCCCGGGAAAACGTCATCATTGCCCAGTCCGATTTCGATACTTCCCTCAATTTGACAGGCAGTCGCAGCGTTCTGCAGCGGCCGGATGCGGTCACCACGGTCGATGGCGTCACCACGGGAGGATCCCGGACCTCGTCGGACAGCCTTCGTGCCGGCGTCAGCAAGCGTGTGGGCACGGGCGCGACGCTCTCGGCCAGCACCTCGCTTGACCGCGGGGAGAGTTCACAAAACACCTTCCTCAATCCCGCCTACAACGGCGATGTGAGCATTTCCGTCCGCCAGCCGCTCCTTCGTGGCGCCGGCACGGAAGTCAACCGCGCGACCATCCGTCGTGCCGAGATCGGGGTTGATCGCGCGAATTTCGATCTCAAGGGCAGCGTGCTCGATGTGGTGCATGACGTCGAGGCTGCCTACTACAACCTTGTCTTCGCCCGCGGCGAGCGCGTGGTGCGGGATCTCAGTCTCCAGCTAGCGCAGCAATTGGTGGACGAGAACGAGATCCGGCGTCAGGTTGGCAGCGCAATCGAACTGGACATTCTGACGGCGCAGGTCGGCGTTGCCAACGCCCGACGCAATCTGCTGCTGTCCCAACAGTCGGTGAGCAATCGCGAGGACGCGTTGCGCCAGCTTATCGGTCAGTTTGCATTTGATGAGCCCTTGGGCACGGTGGGGTTTCCGACCAGTGAAGTTCCGGACGCCAGTTTCGACGTCTCCTACAAGCTTGCCCGGGCCAACGATCCGTCGCTCGCCTCGCTCGAGGCTTCCGTCAGACAGTTCGAAATTGATTCCCGCGTGGCCCAAAGCAACCAGCGCCCGAGCCTCGATCTGGGAGGTGCCGTTGGTTTGACCAGTCGTGAAGGCTCGGCGGGCAATGCCGCGACGCGGGTCTGGGATGGAGACGGATATGACTGGCAGGTGGATCTGACCTTCAATCTTCCCTGGGGACTCCGGGAGGAGAAGGCCCGCAATCGCATCGCCAAGAGCAATGTTTATCGCGAGGAGGTTCGGTTCCGACAGCAGGACCAGGCGCTGATGGCGCAGGTTCGCACGGCGGTTCGGGCGGTGCAGACCAATCGTGAAAGCGTCACCATTTCCGCGCTCGCGACGGAGCTCAGTGCCCGGCAATACGACCTCGAGCGCGAACGCCTCAAGGCGGGACTCTCGACCAGCCGGCGCGTGCTTGAAGCCCAGGATGACCTCGAATCGGCGCGGGTGAGCGAATTGCAGACCCAGGTCACGCTGCGCATTGCGCTGGCGGACCTGCAACGCCTCGAAGGCACGTCGTTGAACCGCTTCAAGATCAACGTCGAGCCGATCCGCTGACGTGGATCGGTTTGCCGGGCCCGAGGCCCGGTTGGCTTTGATTTTATCGAAGCGGCGCTAGCTTTTGAGTGGCCGGCGGGGTTTGAAGTTGTCGCCTGCGGTTTGTTCTTCGAAGGCGGTCCAATGGGCGGCTTTTTGGGGGTCCGGGGCGAGGCCGGGGATGCCTTCGGTGTAGAGGCGGGCGAGATAGGCGGCGGAGTCGCTGTTGCCGAGTTCGGCGGCGTAGGTGAGCCAGCGGAGGCCGGCGGGGAGGTCGGGTGTGCCGTTGAGGCCGGCGAGCGCGTAACGGCCGAGGCGGTGGGCGGCGAAACTGTCGCCGTATTCGGCGGCGCGTTCGAGGTCGCCAAGGATGAGGGTGTGGAAATGGCGGGCGAGGTCGGGGGCCGGTTGAAGGTTGTATTCGCCGCGGGCGAGAATGCGGGCGAGATCGCGGGTGGCGTGAACGTTGTCCTCGGCGACGACTTTCGCAAGGAGGACGAGTCCGTTGAGGGGATTCTTCTTGAATTCATCCGAGGCAGCGCGGTGGCGGGATTCTTGCTCTTGCGCGGCGGAGTCGGAGAGCGTGGCGGGTTTCTTATTTCGGAAAGAGGCGAAGGTGGTGGCGGCCGCTTCGAGCTGTGGGCGGATTGGAGAGACGTCGAGGCGCTGCCCGGTGAGTCGGCGTGGTGGCTGGAGCAGGTGGTCGGAAAAGTCCAAGGCCTGACTGAGTGTTTCCCAACGGAGGATTTCAGCCGGGGTGCGGCTGGTGCCGGTGATGCGGTCGCTGGCGAGGGTGCGGGCGGCGTCTCCACTGCCGAGAGCGGCGGCGTAGGTGAGCCATGCCGTGGCTTGGACCGGATCGGCGGGAACGTGACGGCCCTGGAGATAGCTTTCGCCAATGTAGTTGGCGGCGAAGGCGTCGCCGACTTCGGCGTCGGTCATGGTCATGCGGAGGGCGGCGGCCTGAATTTGGTCGGCGAGGGAGGCAGAGCGGGGGAGGCTGCCGTCGCCATTGCGGAGGTGGCGTCCAAGGAGTTCGAGGGCACCGCGATCGCCGCGGCCGGCGGCGGCGAGGAAAAGACGGAGTGCGGCGAGGCCGTCGTCACGGCGGAGGCTTTCCTGCGCGAGTTCGCGGTTGCGTTCGGCTTGGGCGGTCCATTCGGCGTGAAGAGGGTCGCCCTGGTTGATGCCGGGCCAGAGGGCGAGGGTGGCGAGGATGGCGTTGATCTGGGGTTGAATGGCTTTGGCGAGGGCGTCGTCGGCGAGGCGTTCCTGGCGGTCGAGGTCCCAGTAGGCGAGGTAGTCGAGCCAGCGTTGGGCGGCATGTTCAGCTTCGAAGGGAGAACCGAGGGCGTGCACGAGGGTCCAGTCGGTGAAGGTATTGGGACGGGCGTGGAGCGCGGTGACTTCGGCGTCGAAGCGCGCGATGAGGGCGGGATCGAGATTCCAACTGGGCGGACGGTCGGGCTCGCGGGACATGTCGCTGCCGATGCGCTGGTCGAGTTGAAGCGCGGCAGCTAGCGGGCTGCCGGCGCGGGCGGCGTCGGCGAGGAGACCGGTGGCGTCTTTGGAGCGGAGGAGGGCGTCGATGGCGTTGGCGAGTAGGGCGCGGGGAAGACGGGCGGCTTCGTCACGGGCGCGGCGTTGACGGGAGATTTTTTTAAGGGCTTCGCGGGCGGCGGCGTCGCCGGGGTAATCGGGCTGGAGGGCAAGAGCGTGAGGGGCATAGGCGTCGCCGAGGCGGGCGGCTGCGGCGAGGAGGCGATTGCGGACCGGGCCGACGGAAAAGCCGGGGAGAAATGCGGCGTCGAGAAGCGCGGCGGCTTTGGGGAGATCGAACGACGGATCGTCAATGGCGAGATCCCGGGCGGTAATGCTGGCGGACGACGATGGGTCGACGGCGAGGTCCTGCCGGCCGGCAGCGGCGGTTTCGAGGGTGGCAAGCAGGCGGGGAAGGGCGGTGGCGGGAGGCGCGGAGTGTTCGCGACGTTTGAGGGCGGCAAGGGCGGCGGCCTGCGCGGTGGCGAGCTGGGCTTTCGCCTCCTGGGTGGCGGCGGAGGGACGGACGAAGTGTTTGTTTTTCTGCCACGCGGCGTAGTCGGCGTTTTCGGCATCGGTGACGGCGGTGCGGGCTTGGGCGAGGATCTGGCCTTCGGGGGAGTCGGGCAGGAGGTAGACGGCGTCGCGGGCGGCGGGCCGGACGAGTTCGACGAGTGCCAGGCGGGCGCGGGCACCGAGCGGATCCTCGCGCGCGGCCCAGCGGGTGAGGGCGGGAATCGCGAGGGTCATGTCGGCCAGCGGGCGAAAGGAGGGCGGCGACATCGCGGGCGAGGTGCCGGTTTCGAGGAGCCGGAAACGGTCGAGGGTGGCGAGGGCGTGGGCGCTGCCGGAGCCGTCGCGGCCGGCGGCGGCGATGACGTCGCCGAAACTGAAATAGTCGAACCAATCGCCGAGGACGCCTGCGCCGAGGCGACCGGCGATCGCGTCGGTGTAGGCGGAGAGCAGTCCGGCGGGTGGAGATTCGGTGGCGGCCAGGAGGCGGGCGACGCTGCGAAACAGGTCGAGCGGCCATTCTTCGAGGGCTTCGGGGAGGCGGGCCTGGAGGCGGCCCAGGGTGCCGATCAGCGTGCGGTCGAGCTGTCTGCGGACGTTTTGGGAGGAGGCTGTTTCGTATCCAAAAAGCGTATCGTAGTCATCGCGGGCCCACGTGTAGCCGGGGCCGATGAGAGCGAGGGCTCGTGTCTGGTCGGCGGAATTGGTGGAGGCGGCGAGGAGGCGGGCGAGCAGCCATTTTGCGAGGCCGGAGGTCCCGGCGAGTTTTTCCAGTTCGTGGCCGGGTCCGGCGCGATCGGGTGCCGTTGCCGGTGACGGGTCGATTTGGGGGTGGGTGGCGCGGAGGTAGGCGTGCAGGGCGAGGAATTCGGGGCGGATGGGGTCGTCGGCGGGGCGGGAGCGTGGCGTGCGGGGATCCACGAGGCGGGCGGCGGCGGCGGGGTCGGGAAGCACGCCGTTGGCGCCGTCGATGAGGAGGATTGCGGCGTGGACGGCAGCCCATTGATTCGGGATCTCGCGGTCATGGGCGGTGAGCCAGGCGAGGGCCTCCTGGCCGGTTTTGAAAACGGGGGGGCGTGTGCGGGCGGCATAGCCATCGGCAGCGCGGCGGACTTCGGCCCATTGGGTCATTTCGAGACGGGCGTTTTGAAGGGCGATGAATTGTTCGACTTGGGCGGCGGATTTTTCGGCGAGGCGTTTCTGGCGTTCGGCGTTGCGGGCGGCGATTTCGCGGTCGATGCGGCTGTAGTATTGTTCGCGGGTTTCGCCGGGGTGGTCGCGGGCCCATTCGGCGTCGCGGCGTTGTTGTTCGAGCCAAGCGTCGCGGGCGGCTTTTTTTCGTTCTTCGCGGGTGCGAAGTTCCTGCGCCCACGTGCTGTTCCCGACATCGAAGGTGGGGCGGCTGAGCGGGGTGTTGCGACGGCTGCGGAGCTCGTTGATGAGGTCGTCGGTGTCGCGTTCAAGGCGGCGTTGGAACTCCTGCGCGGACATGGAGTCGTAACGTTGGGCGAGGAGGAGCGGAGGTGGGAGTGCGAGGAGGGCGGCGAGGAGGAGGCTGCGGGAAAGCGGGGCGAGGTGGCGTGTCGGGAGACGCATGTTCGGAGGAGAAAAACGGGGGAAGAGGCGTGAGTTGCGAGGGCGCGGAGAAGGGCGGTTGTCGAGGCGGGAGGGAAGGGCGGGCTGGTTTCTTGAGGGGTCCCCTTTATGGCCGTCCTTCCCCTGGATGATCGGACTTGGCTGGGGGGATGGAGCTGACGCCAGCCACCGCCAGCGGGGATATATTATGGCATTGATCGTCAAAATACTTGAGGCGAGCGGACATCTGGAATTTACCGGCGCGGACTATGGGGTTGACTGCATTCCGGGGAAGAGCGATTCGGCTGACGCTTGGGAATAGGGCACGATCCGATGTTCCGGCAGTTGTGTGCGGAACCAGGTGCGCTGCTTTTTTACCAGACGCCGGGTGTTTTGGGTTATCTCCGCGGCGAGGCGACCTGGGGGCAGCCGGCCATCGAGCATGGCGAGGGTTTCACGGTAGCCGATGGCTTGGGCGGCGCTGGGATTGGATTCCAAACCAAGGGCGCGAAGCTGGCGCACTTCATCCACCAATCCGCGCTCGAGCATTTGGCGAACGCGTACCTCGATGCGAGCATTGAGCACCCCCGGTTCGGCATCGAGTCGGGTGAGGTGAACGGTCCATCCGGCGAACGGGCCGGGCAGACGGGCAAAGGCTTCCGCGAGCGCGGCGAGGGTGAGACCGGAGGCCCGGCAGCGTTCGAGGGCGCGAAGGACCCGGCGCGGGTTGTCGATATCGAGGGATCCGAGTCCGGCGGGATTGAGTCCGTGCAGGGCCGCGACCAGCGAGGGCAGTCCGTCGCGTTTGAGTTGTGCCTCCAATTCGTGCCTCAACCCGGGAGGCACGGCAACGGCATCACCCACCGGGCCGAGAAAGCTGCCGAGATAGAACCCGCTTCCGCCCGTTATGAGTATGCGGCGGCTGCGCATCGCGATTTCCGTGATGGCCGCCTTGGCACGCGCAACATAGTCCATGACGTTGATGCGCTCGGTGAGGTCGCAGATGTCGATCAGGTGATGGCGCACACGCGCCTGTTCCTCCGGGGTTGGCTTGGCGGTTCCAATGTCCATGCCCCGGTAAAAGAGCAGGGAGTCGCACGAGACGATTTCCGCGTCGTGCGCTTCGGCCCAACGCAGCGCCCATTCCGTTTTTCCGATGGCGGTGGGGCCGGTCAGGATATGGAGCGTGCCAGCCACAGGCCGTGCCGGTTCTGCGTCAGGAAGCCCGCTCAGGCGGCCTTCCAGACCCTGGCCAGTTCCGTGCGCAGCCGAACGGCGTCGGGCCAGGACGGAGGCAGGCCGGTGATGTTATAGCCGGCACCGCCGGCCCCGTAAGGGCCCATCTCCGGGCACACGAACAATGTCCGGTCCCGGTTGCGGGGTGCCTTCTTCCAGCAGGCGAAGAGCGCCCGCACGAAGGCGAGATAGCTGATCACTTCGGGTGTCAGCGCCCCCTTGTGAACGACGCCCACCTGGCAATGGTGACCGTTGAACGGACGGCAGTGCGACTGGTCGGAATATTGCACCAGGTCGGGACGTTCCAGCAGGCGTTCCGCGTAATTTCCGGGGTGCAGGTGCTTGACCACGGCAAAATGGGAGAAGTCGAAATTGATGCGGATCGGATTCCCGGTCGCCTTGTGGTAGCGATCGGCGATTTCATAGGTCTTCTCGGGGGTTTCGGTGCAGCAGTCGCGGTGCACTTCGAGCGACGGCACCAGGCCGCCGATCTTTTCGGCCAGGCGTTCGAGTCGGATCCAATGCCGGGTGGCAACCGAAGGCGGCGTGTCGTGATCGTCCAACTGCACGTTGATATGCACGGCGCCGCCTTCCTTCTGTTCGCGGAGCATCCGTTCAAATTCGTCGGGATTGCCCGTTGAGATGAAGCCGAGCAAGTCCTTCAGCCCGTGCTTTTCGGCGGCGCGCCGGTGGTCGGGGGTGAGCGCGGCGGTGATGCCGTCAAAGCCGGCCTCGGCGACCGCCTTGATCTGGCGGTCGAGTGACCACTCTTTCCTTGGCGAAGGGTGGCCGATCAACGACCAGAGATTGGCGATGTGGGAAATGTTCGGCATAATGGGGCGCAGTTGTACGTCCCTTTCGCGATAAACGAATGCCGTTCCATGCCGAGACTATAAACACCATGCCGTGGTGATTTGGGAATGAACGTGCCGTCGCGTTCACTCCTGCAATCGGCTCATTTCACGACCAGCACGCTCTGCATCATGCGCCAATGGCCGGGGAAGGTGCAGACGATGGGATAGCGGCCGGGAGTCGACGGCGCGGTGAAGTTCACGCCGACCGATTCGCCGGGATTGACCAGCGGCACGGCGAAAAGCACGTCCGGGCTCTCCGGGATGTAGCTCTTGGAGAGCGCCTGCGGATCGGTGAGCATGGCGTCCGCCAGAGCCCCCACCGCTTCGAGCTTGTCGGGTTTGACCACGAGGGCGTTGTGCGGCATGTGGTCGTTGTTCTGCAGGACAAGACGACCCTTTTCCCCGGCTTTGAGTGAAATCTCGGCCTGATCATATTTCATGACGTCGGGAAGGACGCCGAGTTTCAGGACGATGGCCCCGCTGTCGGCATCGCCTGCGTCGGCGTTGGTCCGATACATACCCAGTTCGAGCAGGTGGGCGAGCACGGGCATGAGCGGGTTGGCAATGGTTTCATCCGAGGGACCGAGGTCCGTCAGCGTAATGTCGTCGATCCATGCCTTGCCGCTGACCAGCCCGCCGCCGCCCAAGGTATAGTTCACGGTGATTTCGTCCAATGCGCCGGTGTCGATTGTCACCCGGACGCGATTCCAGTTGTAGGTTTCCTTGGTGCCGTGGCTGATGGCCGGGCGTGGCAGTTGTATTTCAGGTACAGATACAAAGATGCCCATGGCCTTGCCCTTGGGGATGACATTGTCGGTCTTGAGGTAGGTCAGAAGATCGTACCGGGTCTCCGGTTTGACCTTGATTTTTCGGCTCACGCTGATCTCGGCGCCTTCGCCGGTTCCCTGGATCAGCATGCTCCGATCACTGCTGCGACCGGAGCCGACGATGCTGACGTCGCCCGTGCCGGCAGTCACGGCGACCCGCCAGCCGGCGGGTGCACCGAGTGATTCCGTTTCGAACGAGTCGATCGTCGTGGTGATCGCCCCGGCCTTGGCACTGAAATCCCTGGCGGCGGTCATCTGTTCCGGCGTGGCCTTGGCAAGGAAGGATGCCCGGTGGGTGGAGGCAGCGATCTTGGCAGCATCGACCGTCCATTGATCGAGTTTGAGATTGGGCCGGTCAAGCAAGGTGTAAAGTGCCTGGCCCGCATCAGGCGAGGCGGGTCCGGAGGCAAGCGCCAACAGGGCGGCAAGCCGGACCTGGGCATCCCCATCTCCGAGCAGGTTCGCCTTGAGCACGGCGGCGACGGTACCAGGGGTGTGCGGGAGCACGGCGACGGCATTGCGGCGCACCCCGGCGGATTTGTGCCGCAACGCATCGATCACCGTTTCCTGTACTTCGGGCAGCGCGTCGATCGCGCCCAGCCCCTGGAGCGTCCACAGGGAATGAATGGCGCCGACGTTCAAACCCAATTCGTCGACCGACTCGTCGCGCACCAGCCGCAACAACTGCGGGACGACATCCTTGCGCCCACGCTCAACCAGCAGGCGCTGCGCGTGGCGCCGCCAGAAGAGGTTGTCGTTGGCGAGCGTCGCGACGAGTTTTTCGGGCGAGGCTCCGGCCAGCGAGAAAGGTTCGGCCGCACTGGTTCGGCTGGGGGCGTCGCCCTGCCAGACGATGCGATAGATGCGGCCGTGACGCTTGTCGCGCAGGTCGTTCTCGTAGGCGTTGCCGGCGCCGAGGGTGAAGCCGCGCGGCGTCGGGTTGTGCTGGACGATGTAATTGTACCAATCGATGATCCAGACGGCGCCGTCGGGTCCCACCTCGGCCATGATCGGTGCGAACCATTCGTCATCGCTGACGATCAGATTCGTGGGATTATGGGCCCGGTAGTTGGCGCCGGTCGGCTCGATGTTGAACTGCCCCACGAGGTGTCCCGTGGGTTCGGCGACGAAGGCGATACGGTTCCAGTATTCCCTCGGATAGGCGCGTGCCGTGTAGAACGCGTGCCCGGCGGCTGCGGTGTAGCCCCAGTGCACGTCGACTTGGCGGACGCGGCTGCTGATCGGCAGGAAACGCGAGGTGTCGGAGATGCTCCCGAGAACCTTCGCGGTGAGGCCCGCCGGCGTGTAGTAGCGGCCGGGGATCGGCAGGTAGACGCTGGGATTGTTGTTCGCCGTCGATCCAAACGGAATTCCCTCCTCCGTGAAGCCGAGTCCCCAAGTGTTGTTGTTGGTCGTCCTCAGGTAGTCGAATTGATTGCCGTTGGGACGAAAGCGGTAAAAGCCCTGGGTGAAACTGAATCCTTCGCCGCCGACGCTGCCTTTGAATCCGGAGTAACCGAGGACGCCCCAGATCCAGTTATCGAGGCCGAGGACCAGGTTGCTGGGACCGGCATGGGTGTCCTTGCGGCCCCAACCACTGAAGAGGATCTCATTCAGGTCCGCGCGGTCATCGCCGTCGGTGTCTTTCAGGAAAAGGGTGTTGGGCGCCTGCAGCACGACCACCCCGCCGTTCGCGAACGTGAAGCCTGTGGGAATGTTGAGGCCATCGGCGAAGACGGTGAACTTGTCCATTTGGCCGTCGCGATTCGTGTCCTCGCAGATCAACAGCCGGTCGCGTCCGGCTTCACCCGCCGGCAGGACGCGGTTGGGATAATCGAGGGTTTCCGCGAGCCAAAGGCGGCCGCGCTCGTCCCAATTCATCGCGATGGGCTTCCGGATCTGCGGCTCGCTGGCCACCAGTTCCACGCTGAAACCGCCCGGGACGATCAGGTGTTGCATCGAGTCCGCGGGCGACAGCGGTTTTTGCATCCGCGGCCAGGAGGCGTCACCCAGGGAGCGTTGCCCGGGGATGTAATAGGGAATGCCCGCTTGCTCGACCAATTCCAGCGGCGCGATCCTCGGCCCGTCTGCAAGCGAATCCGGCAGCTTCTCCCCGGCAACATACCGGAGGCCACGTTCAACCAAGTCCTGGAAGCCAGGATTCGACCAGGTGCGGTCATCGTGTCCCCATGCCGTGTAGAAGACCCGCCCTTTGCCTTCGGTGCGCAGCCATGTCCATGGCTCGTTCTCGCGCGTCTCAAGAACCGTGCGGTTCCGGTCGTTGTGGCGCACGTGAACGTAGGTTTCATCCCAGCTTTCAAAGCCCTTGAATCCGCGCATGACGGGATTGTCGGGAGCAATGATCCGGGTGCGCACGATGCCGGTCTGATGGCGGTTGAACTGCGCGCCGACGAGTTCAACGTAGCGGTCCGAGTTGCGGAAGCAGTAGGAAGCGCAGTGAAGTGCGAACAGGCCCCCGCCATCCTCCACATACTCGAGCAATGCCTTTTCGTGGTCGGTCGACAGGGTGTCGATATTCGCGTAGATCAACAGCCCATCGTAGTGCCTGAGGGTGTCGCGGTTGAGGGCGTTGATATCCTCAGTGTAGACCAGTTGAATCCCGCGGCTCAGCATCACCGGTGCGAGCGTCCGCAAGCGCATGCTGGGCTGGTGGTGACCGTTGTCGCCGAGGAACAGGATCTTAAGGGTCGGGGCCGCATGGGTGGCAGCGGCTCCAACCAGGAGAATCAGGAATGCGAGAACGAAACGGGGAAAGGATGGCCTGGCCATGGATGGGTTGGGAGAAAAGGGGCGAAGGGTGCAGTCAAGAGCCCCGGCGCGCGTTTGATGAGCACTATATTTTCGTACCGTCTGAATTTATGGCAGGGCCTCCGCGACCACGTCGTGAGCCGCCGTCCGCCCAAGCGGCTTGCCGTTCTCCGAACGGACGGGCCGGAGTCTGATTTCAGAGGAAGAAAGGCGCGTCCGGCAAGACCGATCCCCGATGTGAAGGATGCGTTGGAGGGGATACCTGATCGCGGGCGCAAGCCGGAACGTTGGGAGGATCCCACCGATCCTCTCCTGTGACCCGATCGGGCAATGCCGCATCAACTGATGACGCCGCCGGAGATGTAGTTCTTGAGGTGTTCGGCTTCGGCGCGGTGCAAATCCGTGATCCAGCGGGTGACGTCACCAATTGAAAGAACGCCGACCAGCCGGTCATCGGTGACAACGGGCAGGTGCCGGCATCGCTTTTGTGTGAACAGTCCCAAAGTCTCCTCGACCGTCGCCTCGGGAGTCACGGTAATGACCGAGGAGGTCATCACCTCTGATACCTGGGTCCGGGTGGGATCGAGGCCGGCGCCGACCACGCGGCGGAGCACATCGCGTTCCGTGAACATGCCGACAAGCTTGCCTCCATCGATGATGACGATCGCACCCACGCGGCACTTGTTCATCTCGTCAACTGCGACCGCGACGCTGACCGAGGACGGAACGGAATACACGAAGGAGCCCTTACGCTCCAGTAATGCAGATATAGGCGTATCCATAGGGTTTCTGGGGTTGCCAACAGCGTGTGAAAATCCGTGGCGGGGGCAACCCTCAATACCGAAAAATGAACATAAAAGTGAACGGGGACTGTCCGTGCTCCGATTGCGTGGCCCCCGGTTATGGTTAAAGTCGCTCCAGGGAATGCCGATGGGAGGGATGAGGCGCCCGCGCGATCCGACGTGTGGTCTGGCACCGAACAGACTGCGAGACCCTTGGTCGGATCACCAGGCGCCTCTATTTTTTCCCTTGCCGGATGGGGGAATACCCTGAGGTAACGTGGATCCGGGCAAACTGCGGCCATGATCCACATCATTCTGTTTCAACCCGAAATTCCACAGAACACCGGCAACATTGGACGCCTGTGTGCGCTCACCAGGAGCCGCTTGCACCTGATTCATCCCTTGGGCTATGTGATCAACGACCGCAACCTGCGGCGTGCCGGGATGGATTACTGGCGATCATTGGATGTGCATGAACACCTCGACTGGCAGGCGTTCCGACGCAGTGAAATGGCACCCCGTCGCCTCTGGCTCTTGACGACGAAGACCCAGCGGCGTTTCTGGGATGTGGCCTTTGCGGATGGCGATGGCTTGGTCTTTGGAAACGAAGGTTCGGGGGCCCCGGAATGGCTGCACGCGGAGGTCGGCGAGACGGGGCGGATCACCATCCCGCACGCCAATCCCGCCCTGCGCTCCCTGAACCTGAGCACAGCCGCCGGAATTGCCTGCTACGAGGCGCTCCGGCAGACCGGGCTGCTCTCTCCGCCATATCCGGCGGCGGAGCAGCCATGAAGGAGACGGACACCGGCTCAACTTTCAGGCGCGGCTGCCGAAAAAATACCCATGGAACATTTTCTGGCGGTGACGTCCTAACTGTTTACCTGAACCGACACCATG